>NZ_LTCZ01000402.1:29884-47027 GCF_001583455.1 Rhodococcus sp. LB1
CACGCCGCCTTCGAACGCCGCAGCGGGGAGCAGGTGGTGGCCCAATTCCTGAGAATCGCCGCCGAGCCTGGTCCCGACCCACGGAAGCACGGTGTTCCCGAGGACGTCAGCGCGATCATCGAACGTGCCATGACCGGCACCCCGGAGGGCCGCCCCTCCGCTACGGAACTTGGTCACCAACTTCGAGCATCTCAACGTCTCCATGGTTTCCCCGTCGACGAGATGGCACTGCACACCGAACCGGGAGCCGTGCGACCACAGGAGAACGTGAGGGTGGCGCCGCCTCACCAACTCGTCTCCCATGCACACGACTTCTTTCGCGAAGTGACAAGTTTCGTCGGACGCCGTAATGAAGTAGCCGCCGTCAAGGGGCGTCTGTCGGATTCCCGAATAGTGACCCTCACAGGATTTGGTGGGGTGGGCAAAACCCGGCTGGCATGCCGCGTCGCCTCGGAAGTGCGCAGAACCTACACCGACGGCGTCTGGTTTGTGGATCTCGCCGCGATCTCCACTCCAGAACTCGTCGTCAGCGCGATTACCGAGGCGCTCGACATTCGAGACGGAATGAATGCGGACGGTAGTCACTACCTGTTCGAATTCCTCGGTGAAAGACATGCACTCATCGTCTTGGACAACTGCGAGCACTTGATCGAGGCGTGCGGAAGCGTCGCCGCCGAGATTGTTCGGCGGGCGGACCGCGTGGAGATCCTGGCAACCAGTCGGGAGCCTCTCGGTGTTCTGGGGGAGACCGTGTTCGAGGTACCTCCCCTGTTGGTTCTGGACGAAGCTCAGCTCGCCGAGCGACAAGACGGCAAGAGCTTTCATTCCGAGGCGGTCGATCTTTTCGAGCAACGCGCTGCAGCCGTCGTCCCCGGATACACCCTCGACGATGAGAGCCGCCTGGAGGTTGCCCGCCTGTGCCAGCGGCTGGACGGCATCCCTCTGGCTATCGAACTCGCAGCGGTCCGGATCAGGTCCCTTCCCCTCGACCGCGTCTTGTCGCGCGAGGGCGCCCTTTTCAATCTGTTGACGCGGGGAAACCGTGGCGGACCGGTGCGGCATCAAACGCTGCGTGGCGCCATCGATTGGAGCTTCGATCTCTGCTCGCCGGAAGAACAAGTCCTGTGGGCGCGGCTGTCCGTCTTCGCGGGCGGATTCGATTTCGATGCGGTCGAGAGCGTGTGCACCGATCCGGAAATTGTTCCGGACGCTCTCGAGATAATCTCCGGTCTCGTTGAAAAATCGGTCATTTCCACCGTTCAATCCGGATCCACAGTTCGATACAAACTGTTGGAAAGCATCAAGGACTACGCGGCCGAGAAACTCGCCGAGCAAGGCGACGAGGACACGTGGCGCAGGAATCATCGAGACTATTTCCTGCGTTTGGCCGAACTCAGCGAGAGCCAGTCACTGGGGTCAGGGCAGCTGGTATGGAACCGTCGTCTCCGGCACGAGCGGGCGAATCTGCGGTCGGCGCTGGAGTACTGCCTGTCCACCCCTGGCGAGGCGCGAACAGGTCTCCGGATGGCGGGTGCGCTGTGGTTCTTCTGGAACGCGAGTGGCCTGCTGCGAGACGGGCGGTACTGGCTGTCCCGCGCTTTGGAGGCCGACCAGGATCCGAGCCGCGAGAGGGCGAAAGCGCTCTGGGTGATCGCGTGGAACGCCATGGTTCAGGGCGACAACCCGACCTCCACACAGTATTTGCTGGAATGCAGCGCCGTCGCGGAATCGATCGGTGACCGAACCGCCCAGGCGTTTGCAGTTCAGTTCCGGGGTGCGGCGGAGATGCTCGGAAACGGAAATCTCGACGTCGCACTGGAGTTCCTCACTGCCGGCATGACACTTCACGCAGAGTTGGGGGAGGTCAATTCTCTGACACTGCTGGGCGGCGCTCAGCTCGCTTTAGTGCACTGCCTGTCCGGGAACCTGGAACAATCCCTTGCCTGGGCGGACGGCACCATTGCCTCAGGTAAGTCGCTGAAGGAGCACTTCTCGACGTCATGGGCGCTGTGGGCCCGCGGACTTGCCCTGTGGACCCAGCGCAAGTACCCGCAAGCTTCGGACTCGTTGAAGGAATCGCTCGAACTGAAGCAGTCATTGAGTGACTGGTTGGGTGTGAGTACATGCACCGAGATTCTGGCGTGGATCGCGATCGAGGAAGGAAATCCCCTCCGATCCGCCCGACTACTCGGTATCGGGCGCACCCTGTGCGGCGAGATGGGAAGCTCTCCGCTCTTCGGAAACGACACGCTGATCCGCACACGGACTCGTTACGAACAACGCACCCGTCAGCTGCTGGGTGACTCTGCGTTCGAGAGAGAATTCCGGGCCGGTGAACGCCTCGAACACCTCGCGTCGATCGAATTCGCGTTGCAAAAACGCACATCCGAGCCAGCGGTGCCCGCCACTCCTTCAGCGAAGGTGAAACTCACACCTCGCGAGAAAGAAGTAGGAAAGCTGGTGGCCGAGGGACTCACCAACAAGGAGATCGCGCAAAGATTGGTCATCTCGCCTCGTACCGCAGAAGGACACGTAGACCGCATCCTCACGAAGACCGGACATCGATCCCGCGCGCAGCTTGCCGCCTGGATCGCCCGCGAGGAGAGTATCGAGTCCCGAAATCCGTAGTTCGGGCAGTGCCCCGCTGCGTTGGGTGCGGACCCGGGCTGAACTCATCGATGGCGTCGCTGGGTCCACGCGGGTACCTGCGTAGGAAATGCGGGTAGTGAAGCACGTAGTTCTTCGCCGTCCCACTCGCCGCGCAATTGCGAGTCTTATCGGCATGAACAGCACACACCTCCACCAGACCAAGGCACACACCACCAGCACCTCCTGGAAGCGGTTCGCCACCGTCGGAGTCGCCGCCGCCGCACTCGGCATCATCCCCGCCGGCGTCGCGGCCGCAACCACCAGCACACCGGCGCCCATCCCCCTCACCGCCGTCGTTGCCCATGACATTCCTCGCGACGACGACACCACCATGCAGCAGCGCCGGCACGACCGCCAACGCGACCAAAGGCAGGACCGCCGCGCCGAAATCACCATCGACAACGAGATCCTCGGCGGCTGGAGCAGCAACCCGAGGTAGACGGTCGCACCGTCGAACGCTCCCCTGGAGGCCCGAACCAACGTCATCGCTCCTCTGGTCCCGTCAGAGGCACCAATCCAACGAAAACCATTCTCGACCAACAACCAACACAGCAAGGAAAACCACTATGTCTTTCACAACCGACGTCACCATCCGGCCGTTCACCGTCCACTTCCCCGACACCGAACTCGAGGCGCTGCGTGAGCGCATCGAGACCACCCGCTGGCCCGAAACGGAAACCGTCGCAGATCATTCGCAGGGCACACCGCTCGCGACGAGCAAGGCACTGGCGCAGTACTGGGCCTCGGAATACGACTGGCGCAAGGTCGAGGCGAAGCTGAATGCTCTGCCGCAGTACATCACCGAGATCGACGGATTGGACATCCATTTCATCCACGTCCGCTCGAAGCACGAGGATGCGTTGCCGCTCATCGTCACACATGGGTGGCCCGGTTCGATCGTCGAGCAACTGAAGATCATCGACCCGCTGACCGATCCCACCGCCCATGGTGGTGACGCATCGGATGCTTTCCATCTGGTGATTCCGTCGATGCCCGGCTACGGCTTCTCGGGCAAGCCCACGACGACCGGCTGGGGCCCCGACCGCATCGCGCGTGCCTGGGTGGAGCTGATGAAGCGCCTCGGGTACAACCGGTACGTGGCACAAGGCGGGGACTGGGGTGCGATCGTGACAGAGGCGATGGCGGTGCAGGCACCGCCGGAACTGCTCGGCATCCACACCAACATGGCCAAGGTGGTTCCACCCGAGATCGACCAGGCGCTCCTCACCGGGCATCCCGTGCCCTCCGGCCTGTCCGACGACGAACAGGCCGCGTGCGACCAGCTGGCATTCTTCTATCAGCACATCGGCTACGCCGTGGAGATGGGGTCGCGCCCGGAGACACTGATCGGATTGGCGGATTCGCCCGTCGGTCTGGCGGCCTTCATGATCGACCACGACCCGGCGAGTTTGGCGCTGATCTCGCGGGTCTTCGCGGGACAGCCCGAGGGCCTGACGCGAGACGACATCCTCGACAACATCACCCTGTTCTGGCTGACGAACACGGCGTTGTCAGCGGCTCGTCTCTACTGGGAGAACAAGGCGCCGTTCTTCGCCGCCGGTAACGTCTCCATCCCGGTTGCCGTGAGCGTCTTTCCCGACGAGCTCTATCAGGCACCGCGGAGTTGGGCAGAGAAGGCCTACCCCAACCTCATCCACTACAACAAGCTGGACAAGGGCGGGCACTTCGCCGCCTGGGAGCAGCCCCAGCATTTGGTAAACGAGGTTCGCGCGGGCCTGCGGTCGCTTCGATAACGACCGAAGTCGGACGTGTGCGGCAGCGCACGAGCTGAGAGCGACCGGGTGGCTCATTCCGAGCCACCCGGTTCGCCTTCGGCTGTGCAGCCGACCCCGTGCGATCTCGAGCGCCGGGCCGGGACGTGCGGCGATATCCTGGGGTACATCGTCGAGAGGTGAGCAGTGTGGCATTCGTCGGCAGTGCCTCGAGCGGGATGAATCGATGTAGTCGATGACTGACGTCGATCCGTTCGCGACGCAACGCGACGTGTCCGGTTCGGTCACGGCGGAGTTGGCGGCGGCCGGATTCGAGGACGCCCAGGAGATCGGCCGCGGCGGTTTCGGGGTCGTGTACCGGTGCACCCAGGCGGCGCTCGACCGCACCGTGGCGGTGAAGGTCCTCACCGCCGACCTCGACGAGCAGAACCGGGCACGGTTCCTGCGAGAACAGCGCGCGGCCGGCCGCCTGACCGGTCACCCCAACATCGTCAATGTTCTCCACGCCGGTGTCACCGAGAACGGGCGTCCCTTCATCGTGATGCCGTACCACGCTCAGGGTTCTCTCGACGCGCGGATCCGCCGCCACGGACCGCTCCCACTCGACGAAGCGCTGCGACTCGGGGTGAAGATGGCCGGCGCCCTGGAGACCGCGCACCGCCTCGGGATCCTCCATCGCGACGTCAAGCCCGGGAACATCCTGATCACCGATTACGGCGAACCTGCGCTGACGGATTTCGGCATCGCTCACATCGCCGGCGGGTTCGAAACCACCGCCGGCGTCGTGACGGGTTCGCCGGCGTTCACCGCCCCCGAGGTGGTGACCGGTGAGCCACCGAGTGCTGCTGCCGACGTGTACGGCCTCGGCGCCACCTTGTTCGCTGCGATCACCGGCCATGCGGCGTTCGAACGCCGGAGCGGTGAGCAACTGATGGCGCAGTTCCTGAGGATCACGTCCGAGCCGGTTCCGAACCCACGTGAACACGGCATCTCCGACGACGTCAGCGCGGTCATCGAACGTGCGATGTCCGCCGAACCCGTGGCCCGTCCCTCCGCCGTGGACCTTGGTCGTCAACTGCGCGAGTCACAACTTCATCAGGGCTTCCCGGTCGACGAGATGGCCATGCACGCGGAACCGGGTGCAGTGCAGGGCGGAGCGTCAGTCCGGCCCTCGTGGTCACCGTCGGATTCGGGCCGAACGGGTGGACTTCCGCTGGAGCTGACCAGTTTCGTCGACCGCCGCACGGAACTGGCCGAGGCGACGAACTTGTTGTCGACGTCGCGGCTGGTGACGTTGACCGGAATCGGCGGGGTGGGAAAGACCCGCCTTGCTCTGCGTGCTGCCGCCAAGGCGCAACGGAACTTCTCCGACGGTGTGACGCTGGTGGAACTGGCTGAACTGCTCGATGATTCGCTGGTGGCGGGGGTGGTGGCCGCGGCACTCGGGCTGCGCGACCAGTCGGCGCGACCCTCGCACGAGGTGCTCGTCGAGTTCCTTGCCCCACGTGAAGTGTTGCTGGTGCTGGACAATTGTGAGCAGGTGGTGGCCGCCGCCGCGAAGCTCGCCGAAATTCTGCTTCGTGCGTGCCCTCGGCTGCGAATTCTCGCGACGAGTCGCGAACCGCTCGGGATCGGTGGGGAAACGGCGCTGCTGATCCCCCCGCTGCCCGTCCCGGATCCCGATCACCTGCCGAAGGGACTGCCCCGCAACGATGCGGTCACCCTGTTCGCGGAACGGGGCGCCACCGCAGTCCCGGGATTCGAGCTCACCGACGAGAACAAGGTCACCATCGCCCGAATCTGTCAGCGGCTGGACGGGCTGCCGCTACCGATCGAGCTGGCTGCGGCCCGGCTTCGCGCGATGACGCCCGACCAGATCCTGCAGCGCCTCACCGACCGCTACCTGCTGCTCACTCGCGGCAGCAGGGACGCGCCGTCGCGGCAGCAGACGTTGCGGATGTGCATCGATTGGAGTTACGACCTGTGCACTCCTGTGGAACAACGGATGTGGGCGCAGCTCTCGGTGTTCGCGGGCAGTTTCGAACTCGAGGCCGCGGAACAGGTCTGCGATGGTGACGGCGCAGACGACCTTCTCGACACGGTGACGTTCCTCGTCGACAAGTCGATCCTGACGAGAGAAGAGTCGAGTAGCACGGTGCGGTTCCGAATGCTCGAGACCGTGCGTGCGTACGGGCGGGAAAAGGCGCAGGAGACTGGCGGCTACACGGAGCTTCGCCGCCGGCACCGTGACTGGTGTGAGCGGCTGGCGGTCGAGGCGGAATCCGAATGGATCAGTTCCCGGCAGCTGGCGTTGATCTCCAGACTGGCTCGCGAACAACCGAATTTCCGTGAGGCGCTGGATTTCTGCGTGTCCGACAGTCCCGAATCCGGACTGCGGATCGCTGCCGCTCTGTACCCGTTCTGGCTGTCCCGGGGTTTGTTCAGCGAGGGGCGGCGGTGGCTCGGTCGCCTCCTGGCTCGACGGCCGGCCGAGCTTACCGGCGATCGCGCCAAGGCGCTCTACGCCGGCAGTGTGCTGGCCGGAGTGCAGGGCGACATTCCGGTGTCGGACGCACTGGCCGAGGAAGCGCAGGTGGTCGCTGCTCGGACGGCCGACCCGCTGGTGCGTGCGCACGCCGAACACGCGGTCGGATACGCGGCGCTGTTCGCGGGGCGCCTTCCCGACGCCCGCGTACATCTCGAGAAGGCCGTCCACGGGTTCACGGCACGAAACGACCTCTACGAGGTGGCCGCAGTCGTCGGCCTCGGCATGACGCACGACCTCTTGAACGACACGGAACGAGCCATCGAATGCCATGAGCGTGTCCTCGCGATCACGGAGGCGCAGGGCGAATCGGTCTATCGGTCGTATTCGTTGTGGGCGCTGGCCGTCGCGGTGTGGCGGCTCGGGGAGAGAGAACGGGCGGTGCGGCTCCTCGGGCAGGCGCTCCAGGTCGACCGTCGCGTGAACGACCGACTCAGTGCCAGTGTGTGCCTGCAGGCACTCGCGTGGATCGCTGCGGAGGAGCAGGACATGCAGCGGGCGGCCGTATTGATGGGCGCCGCAAACGAGTTCACCCGATCGGTGGGCAGTTCGACGGTGTTGGTGCCCGGCCTGAGCGTGTTTCAAGACGAGTGCGAGCGCCAGACCCGAGGGGCGATGAGTGAGCAGGCCTTCGCCGCGGCCCAGAGGAAGGGTGCGGCGCTCGGTTTCGATGCGGCCGTCGCCTACGCTCTGGGCGAGCAGGTTTCGCCCTCGTCGACGTCCGCCGGTCCGTCGCCCACACCGACGAAGCGGGAGCGTGAGGTTGCCGCACTGATCGCCGAGGGGCTGACCAACAAGGAGATCGCCGCACGGCTGGTGATCTCGCCCCGCACCGCACAGGGCCACGTGGAACATCTCCTGACTAAGCTGGGTTTCAATTCACGTGCGCAGATCGCGGTGTGGGTCGTCGAATCCCAGAGCGAGGGTTGATCAGGGCCACCGGCCGCCCGTGAAACGGCGTCCGGAGGCGTCGGCGGTGACAGAATGGCGACGACGGGTGATCCGAGTCGACGGGAGAAGTCGTGGACGGAATGGTCGGCGCTCATCGGCCACACAGGCGAGCGGCCTGGATTGCGGTGGCCGCGATGCTCCTGACCGTGGCGGCGTGCGGGCAGTCGCGGAGCGATTCCGCCGTCGACGACGCCCCGTTGGGAAAACCCACCGTCGCCGCCACGGTGAGTGTCGGGAAGGGACCACTCCTCGATGTGACGGTGGACCCGTCCACCGGCGCCGCCTACGTCACCAGCAGCCGTGACGACTTGTTGTCGCTGATCGACGCCGACGGCGGCATCAGCGCCATCGAGGTGGGCCGGGCACCGAGTGGGGTGGCTGTGGATCCGTCCACCCACACCGCGTACGTGACGAGTCTGGCCGAGGGCGCGGTGTCGGTGGTCGACGTCGTTATCTGCGCACACCACTGTCTCGCTGTCCTTCGACCTGCGCATCCATCTCGAAGGAGCGCACTCAAGCATCGTGCGGCCCGATTGGCTTGACGCACTATGGATGCCACAACGCACTCGTAGGGTGTTAGTAATTGCTGAAAAGACTCTATGGAGCGTCGAGGTCGAAGTCGCAGATCAGCACGCTTTCTGCGTTGCAACGAGTTCGAGGTGTAACACCCTGCAGCGCAGAAGTGGTCAGGTCGCGCCGGTGGTAACAGCACGGATCAGTCGGCCGGTTTGTACGGCCCGATTCGGTGTGCGTCATCTGTGGTCGGTGGGTTGTAGACCGTGTCTGAAGCAGGGCGGTGGTCGTTAGCGGTGTAAGGGTTGGTAGACCTCGGCGAGTTCATCGATGAACGGGGGTGCGAAAAGGCAGCTTTCGAGTATGCGCCAGAGTGTCTCGACGAAGCGGTCAACGGACATCCCGAATCTGACGAAGATCTCTTCGTCGGGCGCTCCGCCGTAGGGTGCCCACGCGTGTGCGAACTCGATGACTGCGTCGATGTCGCTGTGTCCGGTTTGCCAGTCGTGGGTTTGTCGGCGCAGTCGTTGGCGGCGTTGTCGCAGGTGCCGGTACCGGGCGACGTCGTCATCGACCGTGTGCAGTGGTTTGGTTGCGCCGGTTGGGAATGTTCGGCCGTGGCGGGGAGGGAGCAGGTGTGCGGGGTGCTCAGGCATGCGTGACCACTCACTTGTCGGGGTTCCGGGCTGTGGAATGTGATGGTTGCGTTCCGGGTCGCCTGGCTTCTCCGGCGGGTCGCTCCCCTCGACCTGCCTACAGGCTGTGCTGCTGGGTTGGTGTCACCACCCCTGTTCGGTCGGCAGTTGTGGCGGTGGGCTGGGGATGAGGGAGCCGTCGGTCTGTCTTGCCTGTTCGGCGATTCGGTCGGCCAGATCGGTCAGTCGGGAGCGCTGGGTGCCCCAGCCGGGGTCGCGAAGTTTGCCGTCGTATTTGACGATGTCTCCTGCGACCATGACTGTGTCGATGTCGGCGGCAGAAGATTGGGTGACGACGGCGGCTGCGGGATTGGAACGCAGGTAGCCGGCCATGTCCGGTGACGTGGCGCGAAAGAGCACGAGATCGGCCTGTTTGCCGACGGTGATGCTCCCGGTCCGGGAGTCGATGCCGAGTGCCTTGGCGCCGTTGATGGTGCCCCATTCGAGGGCCTCGCCAGCGGTAACGGAGACCGCTTCCGGGTTGTGTCCCGCCGCAAGTTGCGCGTGCGCGTCGGCGAGGCGCACGATCTGCATTCCCATTCTGACCTGGGAGACTATGCCCCCACCGCAGCATCCGACGGAATCGACGCCGACGGTGGGCGCCAGGCCGAATTCCCGCTGTTTCCGCAGAGACGGCTCGCCCTGTGCCATGGCCATCTCGGCTTCGACGCAGGCGCAGATGGCGGCGCCGTTGTCCGCGACCTGGCGGTATTCGTTGTCGGTGCTTGCTTCGCCGTGGACGAAGACGATGTCGGGTGCGATGAGACCTGCTTTCGCCAAGCGGGTGATCTCTCCGACGCTGTTCTGTACGGCGTTGATGTGCAGGGTGAGGGTGGCGCCGAACGAGCGGGCGAGTGCGAACTGCTCGGCGACAACGTCTTCGGAAGCCATGAACAGTTCGACGGGGGCAACGCCGAGTTGGACACGCCCGGTGGCCGAGGTGAAGAACTGGTCCCGGAGTTTGTCGAGGACGGGAATGTAGTCGGCGGTGCGGCTGAAGACGCGCGGTGCGAGCGGGGCCTGCCCCATCCCGAGGGCGTAGACGCCGCGGACTCCGGCGTCGACCATGGCCTGGGCGCCGGCGAAGGCGTGCTCGGTAGTGTTGACGTTGTGTTCGTAGCCCAGCACCGTGGTCACGCCGTTGTTGAGGCACTCGAGGGCGCCGGCGTAGGTGGCGGTGTAGGTGTCGTCGGCGGTGACCATGGGGGCGATGTGCAGGCGGATACCGTGCATGTACTGCAGAGTCGTCCAGTCGGCGAAGACACCTTTGATTGCGGACTGCCACAGGTGCCGGTGGGTGTCGACGAATCCGGGGGTGAGAATGGCGCCAGTCCCGTCGATCTCCTGGGCGTCGACTGCTCCGAGGCCGGGACCGACGTGGACGATCGTGTCGTTCTCGACCAGGACATCGGCGTTCTCGAGGGTGCCGATCGCCGGGTCCATCGAGATCACGGTGGCGTCGCGGAAGACTGTGCGCGCGTTCATGTTCGATACCTTCTTCTCGGAATTTGTCGGTGGTGTTTACTGGCCGATGGCTGCTGCGCCGGTGCGTCGGCGGCGGAAGACCGCGGACAGTCCGACTGCGATGATGACGGCCATGCCGTTGAAGACGTCGGTGATCCACGGTTCGACGCCCATGAGGGACAGTCCGCTGATGGCGGTGCCGATGAAGAAGAGTCCGATCACGGTCCCGATCAGGTTGTAGGTGCCAGGTTTGATGGTGGTCGCGCCCAGGAAGACGGCCGCCAGGGCGGGCAGCATGAAGCCGATGCCGCCGACCTGGGGGTTGCCGTTGCCTTGGCTGGCGATCTGGAGGACGCCGGCGATTCCGGCGAGCAGGCCCGCGGCGACGAAGCTCAGTAGGACTGTCCGCCGGACCGGGAGTCCGATCAGCGCGGCTGCCTTTTCGCTCGAGCCGACCGAAGCGAGGTTGCGCCCGGGGACGGATTGTTCGAGGACGAACCACACGGCGGCGGCGATGATCAGCATGAGCACGAAGAGCACGGGGATGCCGATGAACAGTTGGTTGCTCAGTCCGGTCAGCGAGGGGGAGAGGCCGGCGCTGATGGGGATGCCTTTGGTGTAGGCCTGGACGATGCCGCCGATCACGGTAGACACGCCGAGAGTGGTGATGATCGAGTTGATGCCCAGGTAGGCGACCAGCAGGCCGTTGATCACTCCGATGGTGCTGCCGACCAGGACGGCCGCGCCGATGGCCACGATCACGGGGAGGTCGAAGTCGGCCATGATGGCGGCGGCGACGATCGAGCACAGTCCGGTATTGGCGCCGACGGAGATGTCGAACCGGCCGGTCACGAGGGGGAAGAGTAGGGCCATGGCGACGACGGCGAGGACCGACTGTGAGGTGGCGATGGTCCGCCAGTTGCCGCTGGAGGCGAATGTCTGCGGTAGCAGGATCGTGAAGACGATGACGACGAGGATGAACAGCAGTGGCAGCCCGAACTTTTCGAGTGTGCTCGACAGCGCGGAGCGGGCAGTGGTCGGTGTCGTCGTCGGCCGGGTTTCGGTGGGCGAGGGATGCTCGAGGGTCGGCTCGACGGTGGTCATGCTGACTGCTCCTTGGTGGTGAAAACGAGTTCGGTGAGGGTGTGTCGGTCGAGGTCGTGTCCGGAGACCTCGGCGGTGATGCGTCCGTTGTCGAGGACCAGGACGCGATCGGACATGTCGGCGAGTTCCTCGAAATCGGAGCTGACGAGGATGGCCGCGGCGCCGGCGGTGACCGCGCGGCGGATCAGGGCGTAGGCGTCGGTGCGGGCGCCGACGTCGACGCCTTGCGTGGGTTCGTCGAGAAGAAGTAGGCGTGGGGATCGGCTCATCCAGCGGGCGAGGATCACCTTCTGTTGATTGCCGCCGGACAGGGACGACATCAACGCGCTGTCGTTGCGGGTGCGGATGGCGTAGTCGGTGATCGACCGTCGAGCCAGGGTGCGTTCGCGTCGTCGACTGAGTCGGTTGAGGGTGCTGACCGCGGGGAGGCTGGCCGCCGAGATATTCTGTGCCACGGTCTGATCGGGGAACGCTGCTTCCAGGTCGCGGTGCTCGGGCACGTACGCGATCCCGAGGTCCATCGCGCGGCGTGGGGAGGGGATGGCAACGGTGTCGCCGTCGACGGTGACGGTCCCGGCTGACGCGGGATTGCTGCCGAACAGAACTTGCAGTAGTTCCGAGCGGCCGGACCCGAGAAGGCCGGCGATCCCGAGGATCTCGCCGCCGTGGACATCGAGGTCGACGTCGCGCACACCGGGGGCGTACACATTTCGGAGGGAGGCGACGACCGGGCCGAGAGCGCTGCGGGTCTTGGACTTGGGGAAGACCTCGTCGAGGGGGCGACCGACGATGTGGGAGATCAGTGTCTTTTCGGTGAGGCCGTCGGTGGTCGTGGTGGTGATGTGCTGACCATCGCGTAGCACGGTCAGGTCGGTGCACAGGGTCAGGATTTCGTCGAGACGGTGGCTGATATAGACGACGGCGACGCCGGCGGCCGCGACCCTGCGGACCGCGTCGAGCAGCACGGCGACTTCCTCCTCGGGCAGTGCGGCCGTCGGCTCGTCGAGCACGATGGCGGACACCGGTGCCCGCCCGGTGACGTGATCCTGCAATGCCCGGGCGATCGCGATCATCGTCTGATCGGCCAGACGCAGATCGCCGACCGTCGCGGTGGTCGCGATGTCGATGTCGAAGTAGTCGAGCAGCGTCCGTGCACGCGAGTGCAGCGCGGCTCGGTCGACTCGGCCGTAGCGGAGCGGCAGTGGTTCGCCTGCGGCGAGGTTCTCGGCGACATCGAGGGTGGCGAACACCGCGGGATTCTGGTGGACGAACCGCAGGCCCGCGTGACGCGACCAGGACGGGGTCACCTCCGATGCGGCGACGGTGGTGGTGCCGACGGTGATGGTGCCACCGTTCGGATCGGCGGGTTGGACACCGGCGAGGCACTTGACCAGGGTCGATTTGCCGCTGCCGTTACCGCCGACCAGTCCGTGGACTGCGCCGGCGCGGATGTTGAACGTGGCCTGGTCGAGGGCTCGTCCGCCGGGGAAGGTCTTCGACACATTCTCGACGGAGACGGCGACTCGCCTGTTCTCCGTGGCGGCAGGGGGTGCAGTCATGGTGCCGTACTCCAGGTAGGTAGAGGAACTTTCGAAGCGGAGCAGTCTGTGTTCTGGGCCGCGCCTGGCGATAGTAGTGACGCGCCTCACCAACGAGTTTAAACAGAATCGAAGGTAAGTCAAGATTTCGAAAGTGCTTGTTGTTATCAAAATGACGTGCTAGAAAGTGAGTCCGACCACAGTGCGGTCGGACTCAATCCAGCACAGGGTGCGAAGCTCCCTGTCTTGCCCGCGCGCGGATCTGCCGCAGCGCTGTCGATGGAGACCCCCATGAAGTACTTCTCACGAGCCGGGACGGCGCCGCGTACGGGCCGGTCCCGCCGGCTCCTCGCCGCGGGGCGCGCCCTCGCCGCGGGTGCCGCGGCGCTCGCTCTCGTATCCGGCTGCACCACCGTCGGTTCGGATACACCGGACACTTCGACAGTCAACGCCGACCTCACCCCCGAGCAGGCCAAGGCACTGCAGGCGGGATACGACGGCACCGCGATGCAGGAACCGACCCGCACCGGGCCGGTGGCCCAGCCCGGAAAGAACGTCTGGGTGATCTCCTGCGGGCAGTCCTACCAGGCCTGTTCCATCCTGGCCTCCAGCTTCACCGATGCCGCGAAACAGCTCGGCTGGAACACCAACCTGGTCGACAGCAAGGCTGACCCGTCGGTGGCCACCTCCCTGATCAAGCAGGCGGTCGCGGCACGCGTGGATGGGATCGCGTTGTTCTCGCTCGACTGTCCCGGCATCAATTCCGGGTTGAAAGAAGCGCGGGCCGCGGGGATCCCCGTGGTGCAATACACCTCCATCGACTGTGACGATCCCGCCTTCGGCGGTGGTGAGGAGTTGTTCACCGCGAGCCTGAACGTCATGGGTTCGACCAAAGTCGCCGATTACTACCGGGCCTGGGGCGGTGCACGCGCCGAGTATCTCGCGGCGCTGCTCGGTGGCCAGGGCAAGGTGCTCGAGATCCACGAGACCTCGCAGCGCCCGCACGCCTACTCGCACGAGGGCTTCATCGACCAGATGAAGATCTCCTGCCCCGCCTGCGAGATCGTCGACGTTCCGTTCACCTTTTCGCAGGTGCCGAAGGAAGCGACCGCGGTCTGGAACTCGGCGCTGCTGCAGAACAAGGACGCGGCCGCGGTCTCCTTCAGCATCGATTCGCTGATGGGCCTGGGCCTGCAGAGCGCACTGCAACAGTCCGGTTTCCGCGGCATCACGGCCGGTGGTGAAGGTCTGAACCTCGACTTGGTGCGAGAAGGGCGGCAGACTTCAGAGACCCCCGTACCGTACGAGCTCGCCTCGTGGGGGTTGGCGAACACCCTGAACCGCGTTTTTGCCGGCGAGGATCCCAAGTCACTGCCCAGCGAGGGCGGCGGATGGGTCTTCCTCGACAAGGACCACAACCTTCCGGCCGAAGGAAACTGGAAACCGAGTTTCGACTTCAAGAACATCTACACCTCGATGTGGACGGGACAGTCTGAATGATCACCGAGCGACCGGCGCCGCGGGCGTACTACGACATCACCGACTCCGAGGCCGCGCATCTGCGCACGCGCATCCTCGCCGGCGAACGCAGCGATACCGGCGCCGGTCGCCCCGTCCTGTTGCGCGGCGCCACCGTGATCACCATGGACCCGGAGATTGGTGACCTGCACCCCGGCGACGTGCTGATCAAGGGCGAGCAGATCGCCGGGATCGGCCCCGACCTGCTCGACGTCGCCGGTCCCGACGCCGTCATCGTGGACATGGCCGGGATGATCGTGATGCCCGGATTGATCGACAATCACCGGCACTGCTGGCAGAACGCGTTCCGTCGGCTGATCGCCGACGCCGATCTCGACACCTACGTCGCCACCACGCACGGCGGTATGGCCATGCATTACCGGCCCGAGGACATGCATATCAGTGTTCTGGCCACCACCCTCGGCGCGATCGACCAGGGTGTGACCACCGTGGTCGACTTCTCCCACAATTCGCGTAGCGGCGCGCATTCGGATGCGGTGTTCGACGCCTACCGTGAGTCGGGTATCCGCGCGGTGCACGCCTCGGCTGCCCCCAACGCCGGCGCGTGGGAGGAGCAGTGGCCGGCCGATCTCACCAGGATCCGTGAGCGGCACTGCGGCGCAGCGGATTCACGGCACAGTATCCGTATGGGCCTGGACATCAGCCGGGTCCGTCCGGTGCGGGAGTTGCTGTCGATCGCCCGGAGCGAGGGCCTGGGCATCACCTTCGACGGTGTGCTGGGAGCCGGTGCCGCGCCCGAGATCGGCGAACTCGCCCGTGAGGGCCTGCTGGGCCCGGATGTCACCCTGATTCATTGCACCGATCTTCCGGACGAGGTGTGGAGGATGCTCGCCGCCAGCGGCACCCATGTCACGCTGGCGACGACCTCGGACGAGCAGATCGGCATCGCGACCGGGTTGCCTCCGATCCAGACCGCCCTCGACCACGGTATCCGCCCCAGCCTGAGCGTCGACGTCGAGATCTCCCTCGCCGGAGACATGTTCACCCAGATGCGCTCGACCCTGATGACCCAGCGGATGGGGACCGCGATGCGCCGCTACC
Source organism: Rhodococcus sp. LB1 (assembly GCF_001583455.1). Taxonomy (NCBI): domain Bacteria; kingdom Bacillati; phylum Actinomycetota; class Actinomycetes; order Mycobacteriales; family Nocardiaceae; genus Rhodococcus; species Rhodococcus sp. LB1. The sequence continues at coordinate 45,657 of NZ_LTCZ01000402.1, forward strand.
GCGGGGACACCGACTGCCCGGAGATGCTCACCAACCGGGATGTCCTCGAGTTCGCCACCGTCCAAGGTGCTCGCGACAACGGCCTCGGCGCGGTGACCGGCTCACTGACACCGGGACGTGCCGCGGACATCGTCGCGCTGCGGGCCGAGGACATCACCAACATGCCCCTCAACAATGCGATCGGGACGATCGTGCAGGGTGTCGACGCCAGTCACGTCGACACCGTGTTCATCGCCGGGCGGCTGCGCAAATGGCGGCGCGACCTCGTCGGCGCGGACATCGACGCGATCCGGCGGCGCCTGACCGCCTCACGCGACCACCTCGCGGACCGCACCGGATGGACCGTCGACCCGCTCCGTCCCGCGGGCAACACCCGGCCGGCGTTCGATCACCTGGCCTCGTTCGTCGACCACCAACAACATGACCTTCTCGAGAGCTGACAGGAAGCACCCAATGACCGACTTCTTTCCCGGATTCGACTCCGTGACTTCCACGGTGGACGGCGTCGAGCTGTTCGCCCGGGTCGGCGGCCCCGCAGACGGCGCCGCTGTCGTGCTGCTGCACGGATTCCCGCAATCACACCTGTGCTGGCACATGGTGGCCCCCACCCTGGCCACCCGATTTCGGGTCGTCTGCCTCGACCTCAAGGGATATGGGCGGTCGCAGGCAGCTCCCGGCGACCCCGAGCACGTGGGGTACTCCAAACGCACGATGGCCGCTGAGGTCGTTGCGTTCATGGCAGCGCTCGGGCACGACCGATTCTCGGTGGTCGGCCACGACCGCGGCGCCCTCGTCGGATACCGGCTGGCCCTCGACACCCCGGAGGCGGTGGACGCGCTCGTCATCTGCGACAACTATCCGACCCCGGTGATCTGGGACAACATGGCGGTCGACCCAAACTTCACCCCGCACTGGCGGGTGTTCGCCGCCGAGGGGACCGACGCCGAGGACGCGATGGCTCCCGACCTGCTCGAAAAATTGGTCGCCGCCCACACCGCCTCCGGAACGGTCGACGAACTGGGCGACGACGTGATGAACGAGTATCGGAGCGACTGGCGTGATCCTGCACGGATCCTCGCCTACTGCGAGGACTACCGCGCCGGCGCCGGAATCGACCCGCAACTCGACCGCGCAGACCTCGCCGCGGGCAGGGCCGTGACGTGCCCGGCGCTGGTGATCTGGGGCGAGGCGTTCCTCGGTAAGGCACCCGAAGCCACTGTCGATGTCTGGCGCCGCACCTTCGCCCCGCACATCGTCGGTGTCGAGGTACCCGGCGGCCATTTCAACCCCGAGGAAAGTCCCGCGGAGACCACCGCCGCGCTCATGGACTTCCTCTCCGACCACGCCGGCACCCCGGCCAGCTAGCTGGCC
>NZ_LTCZ01000403.1:0-19064 GCF_001583455.1 Rhodococcus sp. LB1
CTCGGCGACCTCGAACTCGGGCTCACCCCACCCACCGCCACCGGAGAAGACCAGTGACCGACTACGACACCATCCTCCTCGACCGCAAAGGCCGGGTCGGGATCATCACCCTCAACCGCCCGAAAGCACTCAACGCGTTGAACACCCAGCTTCTGCGCGAAATCGTCACCGCTGTCGACGAACTCGACTCCGACAGCGGCGTCGGCGCGATCCTCATCACCGGCTCCGACCGCGCATTCGCCGCCGGCGCCGATATCAACGAAATGCACACCAAGTCGTACATGGATGTCTACCTGGGCGACTTCTTTTCGATCGGCGACCGCATCGCCGCCGCACGCAAACCCATCATCGCCGCAGTGGCGGGATACGCGCTCGGCGGCGGGTGCGAGTTGGCGATGATGTGCGACATCCTCCTCGCCGCCGATACCGCCAAGTTCGGTCAGCCCGAGATCAAACTCGGCGTCATCCCCGGCATCGGTGGCTCACAACGACTCACCCGCGCAATCGGCAAGGCGAAGGCCATGGAACTGTGCCTGACCGGCCGCAGCATGGACGCCGAGGAGGCCGAGCGGGCCGGACTCGTGTCCCGGATCGTCCCTGCCGCCAACCTGTTCGACGAAGCGCTGAAGACCGCCACCACCGTCGCCGAGATGTCACTGCCCGTCGCGATGATGGCGAAGGAAGCAGTCAACCGGGCATTCGAGACCACCCTCACCGAGGGACTCCGCTTCGAACGGCGGGTGTTCCACTCCACCTTCGCCACCGAGGACCAGAAGGAAGGCATGGCCGCGTTCGTGGAGAAGCGCACGCCGGAGTTCACACACCGCTAGACCCCGACGTTCGCCCCGCACCGGGCTCCGGTGCGGGGCGATGGTCGGAATACCGGTGTCACACCAACCGGCTTCACCGAATTCGGTCTAGTTCCGCTCCGGCGTGGAAGTAAACTCGGCAACGTGAAGGCGCCCATTGCCGACCTCGCGGACTTCGCCGCACTGGAACCATTCTTTCGGATCATCGAACAGGGTCTGGACGGACTCGTCGAGCCCGGACACTTCTTCGACCTCCTCGCAGAGGACATCACCGTCGACTACGTGATCACCGTTCCCGGGTACCCGAGGCACATCAAGGGCCGTTCCGCAGTCGCCGAGCTATACCGCCCCTACGGCACCACCATCGTTCTCGACCGCTGCTTCGATCTGACCGTCCACCACGACACGACCACCGGAGTCGTGGTGCTCGAGTACGCCTCCGAAGGCCACGCGGTCGGCACCGGGCATCGCTACGCCAACAGATACATCTCCGTACTCACACTCCGCGACGGCGAAATCGCGCACTGGCGGGACTACCTCGACCCCATCGCCGTATTCGACGCCCTCGGCTGGCCATCACACTGACCGCCCGCCCGGGCACCTTCAGGCAAAGCCCCACCGCATCTCCGTCCGGCTCAGCGACTACGAAGAACAGGAGTGTCTCGGCGATGCGGTCGAGCGGCCGCGGCAGAGCGTCACTCGGCGCAACCCGGCACTGAACGAATGCGGGCTATCCCACGACTGCAGCAGCGCGATTCGACCACTCGACGAGTCAGCGTGATGCGGCACCCGAGCGCAGCCCATCGACAATGAGGTCGAGAATCCGCGCAGCCCGAGCCTCCCCCTCGGCCGTGGGATCAATCCGCCACAACACGCTCAGCTGGAGCAGAACATCTTCGGGATCCAACCCAGCTTTGAGGACCCCGTCGGCGGCGCCTACCTCGAGGAGTTGCGCGATCGCCTCGACGAAAGGCTGGTAGTACTCGTCGTTCACGCCGCCGCTCGTGGCCGCGTGGATCACCTCCGCGAAACCGAACTTCACACGCCCGTATCGAGCAATCTCTTCGAACCACCGGCGAAGCGCCTCCAACGGTGGTGAGGACGCGAGGAGCTCAGGAACGAGGTCGATCAACTTCTCGAGCTCTTGCCGGTAGAGCGCAAGCACCAGCGACTCCCGATTCGGGAAATGCCGGTAGAGGGTGCCGATCCCGACCCCCGCCTGCTTCGCGATCGCTGTGAGGGAGACCTCGTTGCTTTCGGAGACAGCAGTGCGCGCGACATCGAGGATCCGCTCACGATTGTGCCGCGCATCGGACCGGGTCGGATTCTTGGATGACGCGTCCACATTCTCCCCTCTTCTCATTGCTAAACGGAGGCCCCTCCGATACGGTGAAATAACCGGAGGGTCCTCCGCTTCATTCTGACACACGAAGGTTGACAGCCATGACCGAGTTGGTATTGGTTACCGGCGGCAGCGGCTACGTCGCGGGCTGGTGCATCGTCGAACTACTACGCCGCGGATATGACGTGCGCACCACCGTGCGCAACCCCGGCAAGGTCAGCGAGGTGACGGCAGCGGTATCCGGTGAGATCGACGTCGATCCCGGCCGCTTGACGTTCGCCGTCGCAGACCTGACCGCCAACGACGGGTGGGATCAGGCCGTCGAAGGGGTCGACTATGTGCTCCATGTCGCCTCCCCGCTGGGTATCTCGGCTTCGGGAAGCGTAGAGACGTTGATTGCCTCGGCGCGCGGCGGCGCACTCCGGGTCCTACGCGCCTCGACGACGGCGCGGGTGCAGCGAGTAGTCATGACCTCCGCCGCGAACGCGGCGAGTCCCACCTCGTACGCAACCGAAGGCGTCACCGATGAAAGTCTGTGGACCGACCCGGACGATCCGTCGCTGATTCCCTATCGCCGATCGAAGACCCTCACCGAAAGATCAGCCTGGGACTTCGCCCGTAACCAGGGCGGCGTGACGGAGTTGACGACCGTGCTCCCGGGTGCGGTGTTCGGGCCGATCCTCACAGCCGGCAACCTCGGCTCCGTCGGGATCATCCAGCGAATGATCGCCGGTCGCATGCGCGGAGTCCCGCGGATCGGGTTCGAGATCGTCGACGTCCGTGACCTCGCGGACATCCATATCCGGGCCATGACATCACCGAAAGCGTCCGGTGAACGGTTCCTGGCAACCGGGGAATTCCGATGGATGCAGGAAATCGCCCACACCCTGCACACCGGCCTCGGCAATAAAGGGCGCGCGGTGCGCACACGAGAACTCCCAGACTTCGCAGTCCGCCTCGCCGCCCGCTACCTCGACCCCTCCGTACGAGAGATCACGCCGGCATTGGGTCGCCGAAATCGGCACAGCATCGACAAGGCCAGACGTGAACTCGGCTGGACACCACGCCCACCCGAACAGACCGTACTGGACTGCGCAAGAAGCCTTCTCGACATGGAAGTTGTCTGAACTTCCCGCCCGTCCGTCCTCCGGCATTGCGGCAGTCCACGGCATTAGTCCGCGAGCCACAGGATCACGCGCACCCGAAGTGGGCGGAGGATCCGCCGGATACGCCATCCTCGTCGCGGCGTGACGGCGCCTCACTCCCCTGCCGACTCGGCACCATCTTGATAACGCACGTCCGACAGACGAGGGACCGTCACCGAGACTTCGATACCCGCGCCCGCACTCTCGACGACGACCACCAGCGGCTCTCTCCTCTCCCTCCCTCCTCTCCCTCCTTCAATATGGGGTGTTCACCCATTAAGGGTCCATATAGCGCGCCACCATCCATCCATCCACCCTCTCCGCCGCGCTCCCTCCATCCAGCGCTCCTCTAACCACCGCCCGGCGCCGCGCCTGAACGAGCCCCATCCGCACGGCCCGCCATCCACTGACCGACCGACTGCATTCCGCCGCCGTCCACGCCCCATCCACCATCTCCGGGCCGATGCATGCGAACCGCCCGAGCGCCGTTTTGCGGTGATCCGGTCCGTTTGGCAGACATACCGGTACACGAACGGCGCTCCCTAACAGTTTCAGAAGCCGACCGCACACTGTCCGGGAGAAGCACTCGAAATCACGCGATTTCGTGGCGACACGTTGTCGAAAGTCAGGTCACCAAGTTGGTCGCCCACGCAAGCGCCCAAGCGAATCAGTACAACGAGACAGACCGGGGCAATCGTAGCTACAGACCGTGAGAGACCTTGTGCCGCAATTATAGTCGCCCGGTGCCGACCCATAGGTCCCGCGTCACGGGTCAGTCCGGCGCCGCCGCCTCCGAGGTGGTGGATCCGATGCTCCCTCGGTGCTGGTGCGCAAACTCGAGTGCTCCGATCGCGGCCCCTTGCAGCGGTGCGGTCCGACCGAGCGGGCTCATGCTCACCTCGACGTCCGAGAGCGCGGCATCGGCGATGCGTCGGCTCAGGCCCTCGGTGATGCGTGCGAATTCCGACAGCGGTCCGCCGATGACGATCCGCCCGGGGTCGATGGCGGTGGTGACGTTGACGATCGTATGCGCGAGGTCGTCGAGGATCTCGTCGGCCGCGTGGTCGGGGGCGTCGGTGTCGAGCAGGGCGCGGGCGCGGACAAGGTCGATCGACCGCCCGTCGGGGGTGCCTATGAGCGAGTGGCCGAGACGGCTCATCAACGTCTCACCGGAAGCCATTCTCAGGAAGGCTATTTCGCCGGCAGTCCCGCTGGATCCGCGGTGCAGACCACCGGAGAGGAAAAGCCCGGCACCGACACCCGCCCCCAGGTACACGTATAGGAAGTTGTCAGCACCTTGCGTGGATCCGGTCCGGCTCTCGGCGATGGTTGCCCAGTTCACGTCGTTGTCGATGATCAGCGGTTCGGCGGCGTCGATATGCAAAGCCGTGGCGAAGTCGGGGACCGATCCGGTGAAGGGTGCGTCCGGCAACTGTCGGACGGTGTGGGTCCGGGGATCGATCGGTGCTGCCACGGAGACCGCAGTAGCCAGTCGCGGCGTGCCGACGTCGGCGGTGCACTGCGCGATCAGGTCTCGGGCATCGGCAATAGCGGCGGGCAGATTCTCGTCGTCTGCCTCGATCTGACGGTCACACACCGCGGCGCCCTTGTGGTCGAGCGCCTTCACTGCCACATGCCCGCGCTCGAGCACGACTCCCAGGGAGTGTCCGTAGCGCGGGTTGACGTCGTAGAGCACCGCCGAACGCCCGCGCATTCCCGTAGCGGTCTGCCCCACCTCGACGATCAGACCGGTCGACAGCAGTCTTTGCGCGGATTCAGAAATCGTGGGTTTCGAGATCCCAGTTGACTTGGCGATTTGCGCACGCGACGAGGGCCCTTCCCGGAAGAGAGCATCGATGAAAGTGCTGTCGGTCAGCTGTGCGAGCGTACTCGGCAGCGGGGCGGCGACTGGAGTCGCTGCGCGGCGGAACGTGCCGGTTGAAGCCACCACCTGTTCACTCCTGCCACTACTCCCACTGCGGGGCCTTCCCGCACCTTGTCGATCCTACTTTAGTTAGGGCTCTTTACATGTGATTCACGTCTCGCTAGTCTAGCTTTCGTAAAGGTTGTTTACGAAAAGGGTGTGAGGTCATGAACACGCACGTTGCCGAGCGAATCGAACGAGTCCCCGAGGATGTTCCCGGCGCGATCCGCGCGGTCAAGGCGTCCCTGCGAGCGCAGATCGGCGACGTCGAGGCTGCGTTCCGTCAGGTCGAGGCGTTCATCGAGAAGGAGATCGAGGACATCCGCACCACCAAGGAGCGCGGTGAAGAAGTCTGGCCGCTCATCGACTACGACCAGATCGCGTCGAACGGGGTAACCGATACCCAGTTGCAGCAGATCCACCGCCGCGGATGCCTGGTCGTGCGTGGCCACTTCCCTGAGCAGACCGCCCGCGGCTGGGACCGCCAGCTGGTCGAGTACGTCGAGGACAACGAGTTCGACAGCAAGTACCGCGGACCGGGCGACGACTTCTTCGGCACCCTGGCCGCCTCCCGCCCGGAGATCTATCCGATCTATTGGTCCCGTCCCCAGATGGAGGCGCGTCAGCACGAGCGGATGGCAACCGTGCAGTCGTTCCTGAATCACCAGTGGAAGTTCGAGTCGGAGGGCAGCACCTGGTTCGATCCCGACCAGGACAGCATGTACCCGGACAGGATCCGTCGCCGCCCTCCGGGCACCACCTCCAAGGGTCTCGGCGCCCACACCGACTCCGGCGCGCTCGAGCGCTGGTTGCTGCCCGCTTATCAGAAGGTCTTCCGGCACGTCTTCGACGGCGACTTCGACCGCTACGACGCCTGGGACGCCGCCTACCGGACCGAGGTGAACGAGTACGCCGGGGGCTCCACGATGTGCTCGGTGTTCCGCAGCTTCCAGGGCTGGACCGCGCTGTCGGAGATGCGCAACGACCAGGGCGTGCTGTGCACCGTCCCGATCCCCGAGGCCATGGCCTACATCCTGCTGCGCGCGCTGCGCGACGACGTCCCCGACGACGAACTGTGCGACATCACCCCGCGCCGCGTGCTGCCCGTCAACGACAAGTGGCACCCGCTGCTGATGCAGGGCCTGAGCGTGATCCCGGACCTGCAGGCGGGCGATTCGGTCTGGTGGCATTGCGACGTCATCCATTCGGTGCAGCCGGTGGCGAACCAGCAGGGCTGGGGCAACGTCATGTACATCCCCGCCGCCCCCATGTGCGAGAAGAACGCTCACTACGCGACCAAGGTCGCGCAACGGTTCCTCGCCGGCGAATCCCCCGACGACTTCCCCGAAGAACACTACGAAGCGGACTGGACCGGCAGGTTCACCGAGAACGACCTCAACACCATCGGCCGCCGAGGCCTCGTTCTCGACCGCTGACCCCTCCCCTCGCCACCTTCCACCCCCCTTTTGGAGTTACCGTGCACATCCCCATTGACGCGGCAGGTTCGTCCGCGACCGAAGAAGACGGCCAGGCGTCGCGTCGCCTGGTCGGCATGGCCGCCGTCGCAGCCCTCGGCGGATTCCTGTTCGGATTCGACAGTGCGATCATTAACGGCACCGTCGACGCGATCCGCCACCAGTTCGGCCTCTCCCCCGCGGTGCTCGGCTTCGTCGTCTCATGCGCACTGCTCGGCGCCGGTGTGGGCGCCTGGTCCGCCGGAATCTGCGCCGACCGGATCGGCCGCGTCCGCACCATGGTCGTCGCCTCGGTCCTGCTCACCGTCAGCTCGATCGGCTCCGGTCTCGTCTTTGCCGTCTGGGACCTGATCGCCTGGCGGTTCCTCGGCGGCGTCGGCATCGGCTTCGCCTCCGTCATCGCCCCCGCCTACATCGCGGAAATCTCCCCGGCACGCATCCGCGGGCGCCTTGCCACGATGCAGCAGATGGCCCTGGTGATCGGCATCTTCCTCGCGCTGCTCGCCAGCGCTCTGTTCGCCCATCTCGCCGGCGGTGCCGCGAAGGAACTCTGGCTCGGACTCGATGCTTGGCGGTGGATGTTCATCTCCGCCGCGGTCCCCGCGATCGTTTACGGCGTCCTCGCGGCCCGGCTGCCCGAATCGCCCCGTTACCTGGTGAACAAGGGCCGCATCGACGAGGCCGGCCAGGTGCTGCGCGACGTGCTCGGTCTGGTCGATGCCGCCAGCACCCGCAAGATCCACGAAATCCAGCAGACCGTGAACACCGAACGCAAGCAACGCTTCTCGGACCTGCTCGGCGGCAAGTTCTACTTCCTGCCGCTGGTGTGGGTGGGCATCCTGCTCTCGGTGTTTCAGCAGTTGGTCGGTATCAACGTGATCTTCTACTACTCGACCACCCTGTGGCAGTCCGTCGGCTTCCAGGAATCGGACTCTTTCCTGATCTCGGTGATCACCGCCGTGACCAACATCGTGGCCACCGTCATTGCGATCTCGCTCATCGACAAGGTCGGACGGCGCGCCCTGCTGCTCTTCGGTGCCGGCGCGATGACTCTCTCCCTGTCCCTGATGGCGGTGGCGTTCGCGCAGGCCACCGTGGTCGACGGCGTGACGACCCTCCCGTCCAGTTGGGGCACCGTCGCCCTGATCGGCGCGAACGTGTTCGTCATCGGATTCGGCGCGAGTTGGGGCCCGGTCGTCTGGGTGCTGCTCGGCGAAATGTTCCCCAACCGCATCCGCGCCCTTGCCCTCGGCCTCGGTGCCGCGGCGCAGTGGATCGCCAACTTCGTGGTCAGCACCACCTTCCCCTCCCTCGCCGCCTTCGGTCTGCAGTACGCCTACGGGCTCTACGGCGCCTTCGCCCTGCTCGCGCTGATCTTCGTCTGGAAGATGGTGCCCGAGACCAAGGGCCGCCAACTCGAATCCATGGACGAACTCGCCGGCGAAGACGAACTGCCGACGCACCCACACCATCAGCCCACGACCACACCGGTGCACTGAGGTTCCGCCTCTCACACGCCCCTTCCCAGATACACGAAGTAAGCGCTTACCAATTACGGGTGTTCTGTGTGCCCGTCCTCGAACCCAAGGAATGACTGACACCATGGCTACCGCCACCGAATCGACAGCCTGCCACACCGCAACCCACGAGGTCCGCGCCTACGGGAACTTCATCGACGGCGCCCCGGTTCCCGCCGCCGACAGCGTGATCGAGCGACGCTCCCCCGCCGACGGCGCCCTGCTGGCGACCTACACCAACGGCACCCGGCAGGACGCCGAGCAGGCCATCCGCGCCGCCCGCACCGCGTTCGACGAGGGCTCGTGGCCGACGTTGACCGGGATGGAGCGTTCCCGGGTGCTCACCACGGCCGCCACTCTGATGCGTGCCGAGCAGGACGCACTGGCCCGGATCGAGGCCGAGGAGACCGGCAAGCCCCTTGCCCTCGCGCGGGGCGATATCGCGGCCAGCATCGAATTGTTCGAGTACGCGGCCGCCCTGGCCGCGACCGCCCATGGTGAGGCGCACACCGAGCTCGGGGAGAACTGCACCGCCCTGGTGGTGCGGGAGCCCGCAGGTGTCGTCGGGATGATCACTCCCTGGAATTTCCCGCTGCTGCAGGTAGCGCAGAAGTTGCCGTTCGCGTTGGCCGCCGGGTGCACCGCGGTCATCAAGCCCTCCGAGTTCACCTCCGGCACCACCCTCGAGCTGGCCCGGATCGTCGCGGCGGCCGGCGTGCCGGCGGGCGCGGTCAACGTCGTCACCGGGGAGGGCGGCACCGTCGGCGCCGCGTTCTCCGATAGCGACCTGATCGACCTGCTGTCCTTCACCGGCAGCACCGCCACCGGCCGCAAGATCACCGAGGCCTCCGCCGGCAGCATCAAGCGACTGTCGATGGAACTCGGCGGCAAGGCCGCGAGCATCGTCTACGAGGACGCCGACCTCGACGACGCCCTCGACGGAGTGCTCTTCGGGGTGCTGTTCAACCAGGGCGAATGCTGCGTCTCCGGGGCTCGGCTGCTGGTGCACGAGTCCATCGCCGACGACTTCGTCGCCCGCGTGGTCGAGGGGATCGGGAAAGTCATCGTCGGCGCACCCACCGACGAACGAAGTGAGGTCGGGCCGATGATCCACGCGGGCCACCTCGACAAGGTGCTCGGCTGCGTCGACACCGCAGTGGCGGACGGCGCGACCCTGCTGGCCGGCGGCACCCGCCTCAGCGGCCCCGGGTTCGAGCACGGCAACTTCGTTGCCCCCACCGTCCTGGACAACGTCACCGCCACCGCAGCGGTGTTCACCGAAGAAATCTTCGGCCCCGTCCTCACCGTTACCCGCTTCTCCGACGTCGACGAGGCCATCACCCTGGCCAACGCCACCGAATACGGTCTGGCCGGCTCGATCTGGACCAAGAACATCGACAAGGCGCTGACCACCGCCCGGCGCATGCGCAGTGGACGGGTCTGGGTCAACACCACCATCGACGGGGCACCCGCCCTGCCCGCCGGTGGAATGAAGCAGAGCGGCTACGGCCGGGAGATGGGCCAGGCCGGCTTCGACGAGTTCACCGAACTCAAGACCATCCAGATCCGCACCGGATCCCGCACCCCGGCCTTCCCGAACTGGACCCGGTAACGCCCGACGCGGCGGCGGACCGAAACCCGCCGCACCCCCGATTCCGACCACCGACATGCACAGACACCCACCCCGGGTGCGCTCGATCAGAGGAGAACCCAGTGGACACCACCGATGTCTACGACTACGTCATCACCGGCGCCGGCACCGCAGGCTGCGTCCTGGCCGCCCGCCTCACCGAGGATCCACAGGTCACGGTGCTGCTGCTCGAAGCCGGACGCGGCGACCGGCACCCCTTCATCCACGTTCCGGCGGGCTTCGCGAAACTGACCGGCAGCAAGTACGACTGGGGCCACACCAGCGTCCCGCAGAAGCACTGCCACGACCGGATCATCCCTCTAGCCCAGGGCAAAGTCCTCGGCGGAGGCGGCTCGATCAACGCCCAGGTCTTCACCCGCGGCGCCCACGAGGACTACGACGAGTGGGCCGCGAAATTCGGCTGCGACGGCTGGTCCTACGAGGAGATCAAGAAGTACTTCCTGCGCGCCGAATGCAACGAGCGACTCTCCGCCCCGCACCACGGCACCGACGGCCCGATCGGGGTCTCCGACCTGGTCAACCCGCACCCACTGAGCAAGGCATGGGTCCAGGCCGGACAGGAATACGGGCTGCCCTACAACAGCGACTTCAACGGTGACAGCCAATTCGGGGTCGGCTACTACCAGACCACCACCAAGAACGGACGCCGCTGCAGCGCCGCCGTCGGCTACCTCGGCCCGGCCCGGGGGCGCCCCAACCTCACCATCAAAACTCGCGTCACCGCCGCCCGGATCGTCCTCGACGGCACCCGCGCCACCGGCGTCGAATACCTCGAGGGCGGCATCCGCAAGATCGCCAAGACCACCCGGGAAGTGCTCGTCACCAGCGGCGCCTACGGATCACCGAAACTGCTGCAGCTCTCCGGCATCGGCAACGGCAACGACCTGACCGCCGCCGGCGTACCGGTCCGGCACGAGTTGGCCGGGGTCGGGCGTAATCTGCACGATCACTGCGACCTCGACATCATCTACGAGCTCCGCGAGTACCAGAGCATGGACCGGCTCAACCAGATTCGCCCGGGCACCGCCAAGGCGGGCCTCGAGTACCTCGCCTTCCGGAAGGGCCCGCTCGCCTCCACGATCGTCGAGGGCGGCGCGTTCTCGTTCGGCAAGGCCAAGGAATCGATTCCGGACCTGCAGTTCCACTTCCTGCCGGCCGCCGGCGTCGAGCAGGGCATCGCCGCCATGCGACCCGGCTACGGCGCCACGTTGAACTCGTACTTCGTGCGCCCGCAGAGCCGCGGCTCGGTGCGGCTGGCCTCGGCAGACCCAACCGTGCATCCGCTGGTGGACCCGAACTTCCTCGCCACCGACTTCGACGTCGAAGCAAGCATCGAGGGCGTCAAGCAGTCCCGCGAGATCATGAGCCAGCCGTCGATGGCCAAGCACATCAAGGCCGAACACCTCGCCGGCGGGAAGGCGTTGCGCACCAAGGACGACTACGTGGACTTCGTCCGCTCCCACGGGCGCACCTCCTACCACCCGGTGGGCACCTGCGCGATGGGCACCGACCGGAACGCCGTGGTCGGACCGGACCTGAAGGTGCACGGACTCGAGGGACTGCGCGTGGCGGACTCATCGGTCATGCCGCGACTGGTCAGCTCCAACACCCAATTCCCCACCATCATGATCGCGGAGAAGGCCGCAGACATGATCACGGGCGGCTGAGGCAACACCCGCCGCAGCCAACCCTTACCGGCCGAGCCGGGGTCGCACCGTCGACCCCGGCTTTCGTCGTGTCCGGCTTTTGAGCACGGCACGGACACAGTCTCCTTTAGATCGATCCAGTACAATTTGTGCAGTTCATGCCATTTCCCCGGATTGGAGTTCCACTCAAGTCAGTGAGGTGGGAAAACAGCTATTGGATCGATCCAGGAATATGCTGTATCGTCTGTATCGCAGGTCACACAGACACGAGAAAGGGGTCGAGGCCATGGGGCGAGTCACCCTCTCCGACGTCAGCCGCCACGCTGGCGTGTCCCGGTCCACTGCGTCCCTCGTCCTCAACGACAGCCCGAGTGTGGCACCGGAAACCACCCGCCGCGTGCGTGAGGCGATGAAGGCCCTCGGATACGTCTACAACCGGCACGCGGCGATGCTCCGCAACCCACGGTCGATGACCCTCGGCCTGGTAGTGACCGAGGTACAGAACCCCTACTTCGCCGAACTGGCTATGACCCTCGAGGACGTCGCGGACCGCGCCAATTACGCGGTGTTCATCGGCTACAGCCGCGACGACCCGGCCCGCCAACGGCGACTGCTCGATCGGCTCGTCGAGCGCAGCATCGACGGGTTGATCCTGCTCCCCGCCGGTGATACTCAGGCCTCGGAGATCGACGACCTGCTCGCGTCGAGCGGGATCCCACTGGTACTGCTGGCCCGGCACTTCGATCTCAGCCACGACTACGTCGGTGCCGACAACGTCGAAGCCGGACGGCTGCTCGGCCAGCACCTGCGTTCAATGGGCGCGCGGACGGTGGCCATGGTCGGCGGCCCCCAGCACACCTCCGCCCGCCGCGAACGTGAGCAGGGCTTCCTGGCCGCGATCGACGGATCCGACATGACCATGTACCCCACGGACGGACTGTTCGGGGAAGCCACCCCGGACGGCGGCGCCGACGCCACCCGCCGACTGCTCGACCGCGGCGAGATCCCCGACGCGATCGTGGCCTACAGCGACATCGTCGCCGTCGGCGTCTACGCCGAACTGACCCGCCGCGGACTCGAACCCGGCCGCGACATCGCCGTCGGCGGCTTCGACGACATCGCCGGATCCGCCCACCGCACACCGCCGCTGACCACCGTCGCCACCTTCCCCACCAAGATCGGGGAGAAGTGCGGCGAACTGATCCTCGAACGCCTCGGCCAGTCACTGCCCTCGGACGGCGATGCTGCCGCCACTCCGTACACTCACCAGCTCGTCGAGCCCGCGCTACGAGTGCGAGCCTCCACCGCCGCCTGGCGGCCCCGCCGCCCATAGCTGTACCTCCCCCGCTAACCGCCCGACCGAGCATTCTCGACCTGTAACCAACAAGTAAGCGCTTACACCGCTAGGAGCCGTCACGATGCACACCCCCCGCGTACTCACCGCCCGCCAGGCCGCCGACCTCGTCCGCGACGGCGACGTCGTCACCGTCAGCTCCTCGTCCGGGCTGGGCTGCCCGGACGAGGTGCTCGCCGGCCTCGGACAGCGCTACGAGGAGACCCGGTCCCCGAAGAATCTGACCAGTGTGCACCCGATCGCGGCCGGCGACATGTGGGGTATCAAGGGCATCGATCACATCGCCCGGCCCGGCCTGCTGTCCCGAGTGGTGGCCGGTTCGTATCCATCCGGTCCCTCCTCGGCGGAGCCGCCCCGGATCTGGCAGATGATCGAGAACAACGAGGTCGAGGCTTACAACTTCCCCTCCGGTGTGCTGTATCAGCTGCACCGCGCGGCCGCGGCCAAACAACCCGGCGTGCTCTCCAAGGTCGGCCTCGACACCTTCGTCGACCCCCGGATCAGTGCCGGCCGGATGAACACCATCACCCCCGAAGCCTTCGTGCGAGTGCACGAGCTCGACGGTCAGGAATGGCTGTTCTACGACGCCCTCGTTCCGGATGTGGCGATCATCCGCGCCACCACCGCCGACAACCACGGCAACCTGACATTCGAGGAAGAGGCGTCCCCGCTCGGTGCCCTCGACCTGGCCTACGCCGCCCACAACAACGGCGGCGTCGTCATCGCGCAGGTCAAGTACCTGGCCGAGGGTGGCAGCTTGAGCCCACAGGCAGTGCAGGTCCCGGGCATCCTCGTCGACGCCCTCGTGCTGGCCCCGGATCAGCTGCAGACCACCCAAACCCAGTACGACCCAGCCATCTCCGGCGAGTTGCGCCGCCCGTTGAGCACCCTCGAGCCGGTGCCGTTCACCCTCGAGAAAATCATGGCCCGCAGGGCCGCGGCCGAACTGCAGTCCGGGGAGATCGCCAACCTCGGTTTCGGGGTCTCGGCGCTGGTGCCGCAAGTGCTGGTCGAGGAAGGGCTCGCGAACGCGGTGTCCTGGGTGATCGAGCAGGGCCCGGTCGGCGGTGTCCCGTTGCTGGACTTCGTCTTCGGTGTCGCTCAGAACCCGGACGCGATCATGCAGAGCTCGGACCAGTTCACCCTGCTGCAGGGTGGTGGCTTCGAGCACTCGCTGCTCTCGTTCCTCGAGATCGACCGGCACGGCAACGTCAACGTGCACAGCCTCCCCAAGCGCCGGCACGTCACCGCCGGCGTCGGCGGGTTCGCCGACATCACTTCCGCTGCACCGTCGATCGTGTTCGTCGGTTCCTTCACCGCCGGTCGCCGCGACATCGGAATCGAGGACGGTGCCCTGCAGATCCGTGCCGATGGCCCGCACACCAAGTTCGTGAACGAGGTCGACTCCCCCACCTTCTCCGGCAAGCGCGCCCTGGCCAATGGGCAGAAGGTTCTCTACGTCACCGAGCGGGCCGTGCTCGAACTGCGCCCGGAGGGGTTGACTGTCGTCGAGATCGCCCCCGGTGTGGACCTGCAGCGTGACGTGCTCGGCAAGTCCGAGTTCGAGCTGCTCGTCGACCCGAATCTGACGACCATGTCCGCCGAGCTTTTTCTTCCCCAGCTTCAGAACCTGACCCTGTCCACGCTGCCCGAGCACCCGCGGATGCAGGCGGTGCAGGCATGACCGCAACCACCCCGACCGAGGAGCACCGCATGAACTCCACCGACGTCCAGGCCGACACGGGCCGGATCGCCGTCAGCTACACCCACGAGGGCCGGGTGGCGACGGTGTTGATCGACCGCCCCCGTAAGCTCAACGCCCTCACCCTCGAACTCCTCGACGACCTCCATGTCGAACTGCGGGCCGTCGAGAACTCCGACGCCCAGCTGGTGTTGCTGAAAACCGCCGGCGAGAAGGCGTTCTGCGTCGGCGCCGACATCACCCAATTCGCCGACTTCACCCCCGTCCAGATGTGGAAACGCTGGATCGCCGAAGGGCACCGGGTGTTCAACTTCCTCGCCCAGTTGCGACAGCCGACGATCGCGGTCGTCGACGGGATCGCTGTCGGCGGCGGACTGGAACTCGCCCTGGCCTGCGACCTGCGGGTCGGTGGCCCCGGCGCCCGTCTCGGGCTGCCCGAAACCAGCCTCGGCACCATCCCTGGCTGGGGCGGCACCGAGCGGCTGACCAACGTGATCGGCGCCGCTCGGGCCAAGGAGCTCATCTTCACCCGCAGGCAACTCGACGCCGAGACCGCGCTGGCATGGGGGCTGCTCACCGCGGTCGCCGACCGCGACGGCATCGACTCGGCAACCACCGAGCTCGTCGACCGCATCCTCGAAGGCTCTCCCGCCGCGGTACAGGTGAGCAAGCAGCTCGTCGACGCGGCCGCTGTCGGCGCACCGTCCGCCATCCTCGAAGCCCTCGCCAGCGGCTTCACCGCCTCGACCCACGATTTCGCGATCGGCGTCACCGCCTTCCGGAACAAGACCACACCCATCTTCACCAACTCGTAGGCCCCTCGCGCCTTCTCGATACACAGCGAACCCTCTTCAGGATTGGCAGACCATGACCCTCGATCCACAGTCACTGTCCACGGCGGATCCCGCAACCGATACGGTCATCCCGGTGGTCACCACGAAGGACCTCCGCAAAGCAGCGTGGGGCGCATCAGTGGGAAGCGCCCTCGAGTACTACGACTTCGCCCTCTACAGCCTCGCGTCCGCGCTGGTGTTCGGGCCGCTGTTCTTCCCGAGTGAAAACGCCTCGACCGGACTGGTCCTCAGTTTCGCCACCTACTTCATCGGCTTCGCCGTCCGCCCGCTCGGCGGCGTGTTCTTCGGCCGGCTCGGTGACCGACTGGGCCGCAAGTTCGTACTGATGGCCACCATCATCATGATGGGTGCGGCCAGCACCTGCATCGGCCTGTTGCCGACCTACCACGGCAGCGAAGGCGACTGGTACTCCGGCGGAGTCGGCATGCTCGCCCCGGCCCTGTTGATCCTGCTGCGTATCGTCCAGGGGCTCGGTGCCGGCGCGGAGATGGCCGGCGCTTCCATCTTGATGACGGAGTACTCGCCGTCGAAGAAGCGCGGCTTCTACGCCTCGCTGCCGTTCCTCGGTGTGCAGGTCGGCACCGTCACCGCGGCCCTGGTCTACTTCCTCGTCTACCGCGGCCACAGCGAGATCACCGACACCTGGCTCTGGCGGGTGCCGTTCCTGGCCAGCGTCGTCATCCTCGGCGTCGCGATGTACCTGCGGGTCAACCTGAAAGAGTCACCGACCTTCAAGAAGCTCGAGGTCCGCGACCAGATCGCCGAACGGCCGCTGCACAACCTGCTCGAGCATTCTCGCCCGTCCCTGCTGCGCGGCATCGGCCTTCGCCTGGCCGAAAACGGCTCGTCCTCGATGTACCAGGCCCTCGCGGTCGCCTACGTCACCAGCGCCGCCGTCGGCATCAAGGGCCCCATCGGTGCCCTCTCCCTGGTGTTCGCCGCCTCCCTCGGCGCGATCGTGATCCCGATCGCCGGCAAGCTCTCCGACCGGTTCGGCCGGGTCAAGACCTACCGCGCCTTCGCCTACTTCCAGCTGGTCTCCGCGTTCCCGATCTGGTGGGCACTGTCCCAGGGCAGCGTGGTGCTGACCATCGTCGTCATCTCCCTGGCGCTCGGGATCGGGACCTGGGGGATGTTCGGCTCGCAGAGCGCGTTCATGTGCGAGCTGTTCGGCTCCCGCCAGCGTTACCTCGGCGTCTCCGTGGCCCGGGAAGTCTCCGCGGTGCTCTCCGGCGGCATCGCCCCACTGATCGGGGCCTGGATCATCGCGGCGGTCGTCGCCTCCGACGGCGGCCCGGACGTCCCCGGCGCCGGACTGGGATCGTGGGTGTTCATCGCCGGATACCTGTGCCTCCTGACCCTCATCACGATCGGCACCACCTACATCACCCCCGACCCGATCAACCGCGATCTGGACGACCCACGCGACGCCATCACCGCCGCCCGCAGCTGAATCAGCCACGAACCGACGACAATCACAAAAAGACCTATACCGGCCAGGGGACAGCATCGCTGCCACTGGCCGGCATTGGTCTTTCACCGCCGCCATCGACAGACGAAAGACGGTTCGACGAGATGCGAGACGACACGAATTCTCCACTGCGAGCGGTGCTGTGGGACATGGACGGCACCCTCGTCGACACCGAGCCACACTGGATGCAGGCCCAGCGGCGACTGGCATCGGAGCACGGCGTGGAGTGGACCGACGCCGACGCCCGTTCCACCGTCGGCCAGCCGATGACGGTCTCCGCGGGCACGCTGCAGCACCGTGGCATCGACCTGCCGGTCGCGACGATCGTCGACATGCTGGTCGATGACGTCGCCACCGTCATCAGCCGTGAGGTCCCCTGGCTGCCCGGGGCGCAGCGCCTACTCGGCGAGCTCGCGGAGGCAGGTATTGCCTGCGGGCTGGTCACCATGGCCTACAGTCCGGTCGCACGCCGGGTCGCGGCGGCCGCACCCGGTAACGTCTTCAGCACCGTGGTCGCCGGGGACGATGTCGAGCGGGGGAAGCCATACCCCGACCCGTACCTGCAGGCGGCCGCCGCGCTCGGAGTTCGCGCCGAGGATTGTGTGGCGATCGAGGATTCGCTCAACGGAACGCTCAGCGCCGAATCAGCGGGAATGCCGGTCCTGGTCGTGCCCGGCATCGTCTCCGTACCGGCCGCACCCGGGCGTCATTTCACCTCGTCGCTGGCCGAGGTCACCGTCGAGCTACTACGCGCCGTGCACGTCACCACCCATCAGCATGTCAGGCCACGAGGGCCTGACCAGTGAGGATGCGCCCCCGAGTCGTCATCTGCCGTTCGCAAAGGTATCCTTTGTAAACGCTTCCATTCCGGTGGACTGTCGACTCCCTCACCGAGGGTCGCAATCAGGACGAGAGATACAGAGGACCCGATGGCCGAACAGACCCGAGCATCGGTGGCCCGTCGGCCGACGATCACCACCGTCGCGAAGGCCGCGGGAGTGTCGATCGCGACCGTCTCTCGCGTGATGAGTGGAAGTTCGGCGGTGACACCGGATTTGGCCGCTCGCGTGCAGAAGGTCGCCGAGGAGTTGTCCTACCGGCCCAGCAGTGCCGCTCGAGGTCTCGTCCTCGGATCGCTGCGGAACATGGGCGTGATCCTGCCGGATCTGGCGAATGCCTACTTCTTCGATGTGGTCAAGCAGATGCACCACGGTGCCAACGCCGACGGGTACCGGATGCTCGTCGCCGACTACTCCGGTGCCGCCGCGGAGGAATACGCGACCGCGCTGGATCTGCTCGGTCAGGTCGATGGGCTGATTCTCTTGTCGTCGCGCATTCCGACGGCAGGGTTGAAGGAACTTGCCCGGCAGTCGACTCCGGTGGTGCTGGTGAATCGGATCGAACTCGGGGTGGATATCCCCATGGTGGCGATCGATAACTTCACCCCGATGATGGAACTGTGCGGGCATCTGGCGCAACTCGGTCACCGCCGGGTCGCGTACATCGCCGGCTCCGAGTTGTCGTGGCAGAACCGCGAGCGCTGGCGCGGAATCGAGATGGCGAAGGTCTTCGGGATCGAGGCCGTCAAGATTGCCTCGGACGGCACCATCGAGGGCAGCTTCGAGGCGATCGAGCAGGCGCTCACCCATGAGCCGACCGCACTGATCTGCTTCAACGACCTCTCCGCACTCGGGGCGATCTCGAAGTTACGTGAACTCGGACTTCGGGTGCCAGAAGACATCTCGGTCACCGGGTTCGACGACATCGCGATCGCTCGTCACATCGACCCGCGCCTGACCACCGTGGTCAGCCCGAAGTCCCAACTCGGCGACCAGGCGTGGGCGTTGATGCATGCGGCCTTGGAGCGCAATCCCAGCGCGGCGCCGCCGCTGCTGGCCGTCGAGTTGGTCGTGCGGGATTCGACCGGGCCCGCGAAATGACCCCAACGAGACGATAGGCACCACTCCCGCTGCGTCGAGGACCCTGGAATACCTCCGACGTCAGATGCGTACGAGCCCCTCAGTGGCGGCGCGGATCGCCTCCTTCGGGTCTGCGGCCCACCAGCGGTCGCTGAGGATCTCGACCTCCACGAGCCCCGAGTAGCCGCCGGCGTTCCGGCAGTCGGCGACGAATCCGGTCATGTCGATGCACCCTTCGCCGGGCATGCCGCGGCT
>NZ_LTCZ01000404.1:0-6143 GCF_001583455.1 Rhodococcus sp. LB1
TGGTGCGCCCACATCCTCGAACAGAAGCGTCTCGGCAAACTCGTCCGCCCCGCCGCCATCTACACCGGACCCGCACCCCGCACCCCCGAGTCCATCGAGGGCTGGGACCAAATCCCTCACACCAAATGACATTTCATTTGGGCCACCCGAGGAAGCCCCGACGGGGGCTACAACATCATTGGTGCGACGTGTTCGACTCGGTCACGATGTGCTGTCTTCATCAAACTGTCGACCTGTTCGCGTTCGGTGTCACCCGCACCCCGTGCACTGCATCGAACCTGGCCACATCCTTGCCGATGGATTCCATGAAACGTCGATTCACTGGGACCTGCGGGCACGTCCGACGCGCCCGAGATCCGGAGGTTCGGCGAAGACGAATGCATATCGGCGCACGACCGATGCCGGTGCCGACCCCCATCTCCGCGCCGTTCTGGGAGGGCTGCACCGAGAACACGCTGCGCTATCAACGGTGCGAGGAGTGCGACACGGCCGTCTTCAGAGCCGGAGGTGTTCTGCCCGTCGTGCTGGTCGACACGGCTGGCATGGACCGAAAGCCTCGGTGTCGGAACGATATACAGCTACTCCGTCGTCTGGCGAGCGCAGTCCCCCGCATTCGACACACCCTGTGTGGTGGCCATCATCGAGTTCGCGGAGGGGTTTCACATGATGAGCAACATCGTTAAATTGCGACGAGACCGCCGTGCGCTGCGGCATGCCCGTGACCGTCACGCTTCGCAAAATGCCCGAGGGAATGACGCTCCCCTTTCTCGAGCCGAGTCCCTGAACGCGTCTTCGAAGTCAGCGCTGTGTCGCATCGAAGGTCGACGAATGCGCAGCCCGATCGAGTGCCGCTATGGACGCCTCGTTTTCGAGTGTGCACGGAGGCCCATGCCGGTACTGGTTGCCTGTCGAACCGGCGCACCTGGCAGCACTCGCGGAACCGAATCGCGTAGCCGGGGATTCACCCACCACTGACCGGTGCCGCGACACGGCCCGACGGAGTCGCCTCCTCGAGCAGCGAGGCGATGGCCTGCAGGTGCCGGCGCATGCGGTGCTGGGCCAGGGGCGCGTCACCGGAGACGATCGCCTCGACGATCGCAGTGTGCGCCTCGTGAGACGCGGCCGCTCGTGCCGTCCACTCCGCGCTCGGTTGCTCTGAGTCCCAGCCTTGTTGGACCATCTCCTCGTCCAGTCGAGCGAGGACCTCGACGAAAAGACTGATGGCGGGATTGCCGGTCAGTTCGGCAATCACACTATGGAGATTGCGTGCGTGACCGCTCGTCACGCCTTGCGTGACAAGTTCTTCCTCGGTGCGCAGCGCTGTGGTCAGGCGCGTGATACCGGGCTCGGTCAACCGTTCGGTGGCCGCGACCACCCCGGCGAGCTCGAGCGCCGTACGCGCCTCGAACAATTGCTCACGGGTGACGTCCGCATGCCGCAGGTACACCCGCGCCGCGTGCCGGACCACGCCCGGGTCCGGCTCGGTGATCACCAGACCACCTCCAGGTCCGCGCCGCATGGTGGCCATCTGATGATGTTCGACCAGCCGCACGGCCTCACGGAAGACCGCACGACTGACCCCATACCGCTCGATGAGCTCGGTTTCCGATCCCAGAATCGTCCCGGTACGCCATCCGCCGGCGATGATGTCCTTCTCGATACGGTCGGCCACCGTCTCGGCGAGGCGCTGACTGCCACGCCCCCCGCTCCCGGTACCACTTTTCTGTCCGACTGCCATTTCACCGATGCTACCCGCAAAAATCCGTTAAGTGCACCTATTCACCGGCTCCCCACTCGCCGCGCGGTGCTAGATGAGGAACCTCAATAGGGCCACGGTCGCACGGGGGCGCGATCCGCATCGAGGGCTCGCGCCGACTCGAACGTTGAGCCTTCACATCCAGGGTTTCTCACACGTGAACAGTACGATTCGCGCCCACCAGGATCCGCCCACGAGAAACACAGAGGGACGCAAAGCACAGGAGTACAACAAAAGAACAGTCCTCGACTAAACGCTATGAGTACACTATATTCCGTAGACACCAGCCTCTCAACACGGCTAGCAACCGCTCAACACCGGGAATCCGGGGTGGAAACAGTGAACTCTATTGGTTCGAAAGTTCCCTGAGCGACCTGGTTCATCTCATGATGGGTTTCCTGAGCCTCGAAGAAAGGGTGCAGTGCAGTGACGAACGAACGCGAAGATTGCCTGGTCGTCTCCGGAGCCGGCAGTGGGATCGGCCGCGCCATCGCCCGCGGCGCCGCGAAACAGGGTATCGCCGTCGCGGTCTGGGACATCGACGCCGACGCCGCGCATGCCGTCGCCGACGAGATCCGCCGGTCCGGCGGCCGGTCGTCGGCGATCGGCGTGGACGTGTCTGACGGCCAGGCCGTGGCCGACGCCCTCGAACGCACCCTGGGCTGGCACGTCCCGAACCTGCTGGTCAACAATGCCGGCCCGCCCAGTGCGCAGCCCCGGCCCTTCGCCGACGGCGTGAACGCGGTCGTCTCCGCGGTCGAGGTGGTGACCTCGGCGTGGCTGCACCGAGTACGCGACCGTGCGGAGGCGGTAGTAAATGTCGCCTCCATCGCCGGCACCACGATCGGCGGCGGCACCGATTGGTACTCGACCGGTAAAGCCGGCGTCCTAGGATTCACCCGCTACCTGGCGGCCTCGGCCCCGCACGGACTGCGCGCCAACGCCGTCGCACCCGGACTCGTCGAAACACCCCGCATGACCGACTATCTCAGCTCGGAGGTCGGCCAACGGATGGTCGCACGCACGCCCCGGCGGTCACCCGTCCAGCCCGACGAGGTCGCCGCCGCAGTTCTGTTCCTGATCTCCCCCGCGGCGGCGGCCATCACCGGCACCGCCCTAACCGTGGATGCGGGCATGTCCCTGACCGCATGACGGTCCTCCACTCGACCCCGTGTGAAAGGAGCTCTGCTCAGTGAACGTACCGAACCATTCCGGTCGTGACTCGGACCTGATCCGCTGCCTGGGACTGCCCGAGAAGGGCACGATCTACGACCTGTCCTCGGGGTGGTGGCGCCACATGCCGAACTTCGACGGCTACCCCCGATTCGAGGTCGTCACCTATAACTCACCGAGTGGCCAGCGCATCGACGGGCGCTTCCCGTTCGACGACGCGGTGGCCAACGACGTCGAGTTCGGATACGTGTCCGAACTCGTCTCCGGAAGCCTGCACACCGGCACCCACATCGACGCACTGTGCCACGTGACCAGGGGCCCGGACGACGAGTGGCACGGCGGCGTGTCGGCGAACCGGGCGGTTGGCGACTACGGCGCCAACCGCGGCGACGCGTCGACGCTCCCGCCGATCATCGGCCGCGGCGTGCTGCTCGACGTCCCGGGGTCTCTCGGCATGGAAGCCCTGCCCCCGGGATTCGCGATCACCGGCGAACATTTGCAGAGTGCCGCCGAGCGTGCCGGTGTCGAGGTCACCTCCGGAGACACAGTCTTGGTCCGCACCGGACAGATGAAGTACTGGCCCGACGCAGACCGGATCCGACGCGAGAGCGGGGGCAGCGGAGTCGATGTCGACGGGGCCCGGTGGCTCGCCGAACACGGCGCCCGTCACGTCGGCGCCGACACCATGTCGTTCGAGGTGCGCCCCTCCACGGTGCCAGGCAACCCATTGCCGGTGCACCTGTACCTGCTGCAGGAGCGCGGAATCCACATCCTGGAGTGGATCTACTGCGAGAAACTCGCCGCCGACGGGGTGAGCACCTTCCTGTTCGTAGCACTACCGTTGACGATCCGCGGTGGCACCGGATCACCGATCCGACCGATCGCGATCGTGTGAAACCTGCGACACCGGAACCGCCGGAAGCCGAATTGGTCGTCGACGGTGGTCGATCCCTCGGAAATCACTGATCGATCCGCGAAAAACCCCTCCACCATCACAGCCGCTCCGCTACTGCCGCCCGCATTCGGAGCCCCATTCCATCGGAGTCCCCATGTCATCGACCCCGCACACCGATCCCCCCACCGGTGGACTCGACCGCGCGGCGCTGCTCCTCGACGCCTTCGACGGACCCGGCCGGCTCAACCTGGCCCAGGTCGTGAGGCGGACGGGCCTGTCACGCTCGTCAGCGCACCGGATGCTCGAACGACTCGTGCAGCTGCACTGGCTGCGTCGCGACGGGCGTGACTACGAACTCGGCATGCGCCTGTTCGAACTGGGCTCGTTGGCACTACACCAGGATCGTCTGCACCAGGCGGCGCTACCCTATCTGCACGAGCTGCATCGGCTAACCGGACATGTCGTGCATCTCGCTGTCCTCGACGGCGTCGACGTGGTGTACCTGGACAAGATCGGCCCGGGCTTCGGTGCCCGGCTCCCATCCAGGATCGGCGGACGTCAGCCCGCCCACTGCACCAGCGTGGGCAAGGCGCTGCTTGCCAACCTGGCTCCTAGCGAGCGCGAGTGTTTCCTCGCCACGGACCTGCAGGGCTCGACACAGCGCAGCCCGGCGGTGCCGTCCCGGCTGCGCACGGAGCTCGACCGGATCCGCGAACGCGGGATTGCCGTGGACCGCCAGGAATCGGTGGTCGGGATCGCCTGCATCGGCGTGCCGGTCGGCAATCCGGGCAATGTCGTGGCCGGACTGTCCGTGTGCGGTCCGGCTGCGCACATGAAGCCCGAGCACATGCTGGCGACCCCGCTCCGGATCGCGGCGCGCGACATCACCCGAGCGCTCAGCGCAGCCGAGAGCGGCACGCCGTGCCGACCATTCGCCCGCAGCCGGCCAGGCCGGCCTGAAGGAGGCACACGCGAGCTCATGCATTGCGCCACCGAACGCGTCACGACCCGCGGTGCCGCGCGGGCGACGACTACGCCGATGAACTGAACGCGACAGCAGTGTCTACGATCCCACCACTTCGGCGCCGGGACTATCCACGGGATCTTGACGACCGTCGTGGTGTCGACGCCCTCGCACAGCGACAGCGGATCCGGGAGGGGATGCGCGAAAATTCACGAGGATTCCGCTGGATGGCAGCAGGGTTGGGAATCGCCGGGGCGCATGCGGCTTCAATGGCGACGGCGCGGAGTTCCCATCACACGACTCCTCCGCTCAACCAAACAGCCTTCCATGGGCGTCACCACGCCCCGTGCCCGGCCAGATGGTCCAGTTCACGTGGCATCGACACCGGCCTGCTCGCTGCAATTCTCCGCCTCACCATCACCTCCTCCGCCTGAAACCATCCGACTACCACGCCGGGCCCTCCAGACATGGCGTCATCTCCGACCCCATGCGGCTCGACTCGAGGAGCGAAGCTATGCGATTTACCTATGCCGAGGCGATGACAAACCCCCACTTCTACCTGCCGCTGGCCAGGGCGGCGGAGCAGGCCGGCTACGACAGCATGACCGTCGCCGACAGCATCTGCTATCCCAAGGAGTCGGACTCGGTCTACCCCTACACCGCGGACGGCAGTCGGGACTTCCTCGAAGACAAGGCGTTCCCCGAGGTGCTCATCCTCGCTGCAGCGATGGGTGCCGTGACGAGCACCCTGCGGTTCACCACCTTCGTCCTCAAGTTGCCGGTCCGGCCGCCCGTGCTCGTGGCCAAGCAGGCAAGCACCGTAGCCCACCTGACGAACAATCGTCTGAGCCTGGGTGTCGGCGTCAGTCCCTGGCGCGAGGACTTCGAGGTGATGGGTGTGCCATTCGAAGGACGAGGCACCCGGATGAACGAAGCCATCGACATACTCCGCGGTCTGACCGGTGGTGACTATTTCGAATACCACGGCCAGGTCCATGAGCTGCCTGCCGTCAAGCTGAGTCCGGTACCCACCCGCCCGATCCCGATACTGATCGGCGGTCACAGCGACGCGGCACTCCGGCGCGCCGCGACCCGGGGCGACGGGTGGATGCACGCTGGCAGCGAAACCGCCGAGTTGGATCGACTTCTCGCCCGGCTCCACCGGTTCCGGGAGGAAGCGGACACCACCGATCACCGGTTCGAAATTCACGTCATCTCACCGGAGGCGTACACCGTCGACGGCATCAAACGCCTCGAGGACAAAGGCGTCACCGATGTTGTCGTCTCGTTCCGGAATCCGTATTCCGCGGGACCCGATACGGAGTCCCTCGACACTAAGCCTGGATCCGTGGAGA
>NZ_LTCZ01000405.1:0-206 GCF_001583455.1 Rhodococcus sp. LB1
TCACTGCGCGTGCTCCGGCCGGGCGGCAAGGCAATCGGTATCGCCGGCCCACCCGACCCCACGTTCGCCCGCACCGCCGGCGTCAATCCGATCGTTCGTCTCGCGATCACCGCCCTGAGCCGCAAAATACGCCGACAAGCCGCGAAAGCGGGCGTGAGCTACGAATTCCTTTTCATGCGTGCCAGCGGTGAGCAACTACGCCGCAT
>NZ_LTCZ01000405.1:219-79876 GCF_001583455.1 Rhodococcus sp. LB1
GTCATCACCCTGCCCACCGCTTGAACCCAGCGAATCGCCGGAGAACACCCCCATGAGCACCCAGAGCAGTCCCGCCGCCGCCTACGCATCAGCCCCGACAAAGACCATCACCGCAGGCGGGAACACCTACGCCTACCGCGAATTGGGACCGAAAGGCGGCATCCCCGTCGTCTTTTTCGTCCACCTGTCCGCCAACCTCGACAACTGGGACCCCCGGATCGTCGACGCGATCGCACGGAACCGTCACGTCGTCACCTTCGACAACGTCGGTGTCGGCGCGTCCACAGGGAAGGTGCCGGACACCATCGAGGCGATGGCCGCCGACGCCTACACCTTCATCACCGCGCTCGGCTTCGACACAGTCGACCTGTTCACCTTCTCGATGGGCGGTTTCATCGCCCAAGATCTGATCCTCGAGCACCCGCACCTGGTCCGCAAGCTCATCCTCACCGGAACAGGACCACGCGGAGGCAAGGACATCGACAAGGTCTCCCGAACGACCTACGTCGACATTCTGCGCGCAACGCTCGTGCGGGCCGACCCCAAAGAGTTCCTGTTCTTCAACCGCAACCCAGCCGGCAAGACCGCCGCCAAGGCATTCATCGGGCGACTCCACGAACGCAGCACCGACCGCGACACAGCCGTCGGAATATCCGTTCTGCGAACACAACTCGCCGCCATCGAGAAGTACGGGCGCTCCGCCCCGTCGGACCTGTCCCGCATCACCGCCGACACCCTCATCGCCAACGGCGACCACGACCGCATGGTCCCCACCCCACTGTCCGAAGATCTACGACGCCGCATCCCCGGCTCCGAACTGATCATCTACCCCGACTCCGGCCACGGCGGAATCTTCCAATACCACGACAAGTTCGCTCCCGTCGCCGTCGAGTTCCTCGGTCCCTGAACACCTCTCGGTACACACGCCCTTTTGGATCGGAGAAAAACGCATGCCCTCAGTACTCGTCACAG
Organism: Rhodococcus sp. LB1; assembly: GCF_001583455.1. NCBI lineage: Bacteria > Bacillati > Actinomycetota > Actinomycetes > Mycobacteriales > Nocardiaceae > Rhodococcus > Rhodococcus sp. LB1. The sequence continues at coordinate 1,192 of NZ_LTCZ01000405.1, forward strand.
GAGCCGGCCGAGGCATCGGTCTGGCCATCTGCCACCGCATGAGCGAAGCCGGGTGGACCGTCTACGCAACCGCCCGCTCGGAGTCGGCACTCGCCCGCCTCGACCAGCTGCACCACGTCCACGCGGTCCCCCTCGACATCACCGATCGAACGGCGATCGCGGCACTACCACGACACCTTCCAGCACGGCTGGACGCCGTGGTCAACAATGCCGGCATCATCGTCAGCGGACCGGTCGAAGGCCTGCCGATCGAGGACCTCTCCCGTCAACTCGACGTCAACGTAGTCTCGCAGATCGCCGTCACCCAAGCCGTCCTGCCGGCGATCCGAGCAGCACACGGCCGCATCGTGTTCATGTCCTCGGTCAGCGGCCTGATCACCACCCCCGGCACCGGCGCGTACAGCGCATCGAAGTACGCGATCGAATCCCTCGGTGACGCACTGAGAATCGAACTGCGTCCATGGAAGATCCCCGTCTCACTGATCGAACCCGGACCCATCCGTACCGACATGTGGGAGGGAATGCTCGACGACTACGACGCCATGACCGCACAGCTGAGCCAAGAAAACAGAGAACTCTATGCAGCGCACCTCGCCGGCAGCCGCACCCTGTTGGGTCGAATGCAAAAGATCGCAGCTCCTCCGAAACGCGTCACCACGGCCGTCCACCACGCTCTGACCTCGCCGCGCCCCAAACGGCGTTACATCCTCGACACCGCCAGCCGCGTCCAACAGCTCGCCGTAGCAATAACGCCCACAGCGATCACCGACAAACTGCTCGCCGCAGTGACCACCTGACCTCACCTCGTATCACTCTTGCCCCGCCGCGGGCGCAGCAGTGGCACTGCTGACCGACGTTGCCTGCGTCGTAGAACGCCCGGGAGCTGCGGCGCATCGCCGACGCGACACCGCCCAAGTAGGTGGTGATCCGCTTGCGGGGATCCGACTCATTCGCGACCGCATCTTCGATCTGCTCGGCCGCGGCGACGAAGAAGTGTTTGGTGGCGGCGATGACGAGTTGCTCCTTCGTCGACGCCACGCTGTAGAGGGTTGCCTTCGAGCACCGCAAGCGTTCGGTGAGGTCGTCGACGGTGACCGACGTGAACCCCCGTCGGCCGGCTCACCGACGAGCAATCGCACAGCAACTTCATCTCTGACCCCGCCGACCCAGTACCGACGTGCGGCGGCAACCTCGTCATGCCCGTTCAGTTCCCGGCCGGACCGATAGACCAGGCAACCGTCCAAAGTCGCCGCGATATGTTTGTGTTCGACTCCCGTGCTGACAGAAGACCTCAAGATCACCGGCAAGGTAGCAGCCGAACTCTACGCCGCCACCGACGGACCCACGACCGACTGGGTGGTCACACTCTGTAATGTCGACGAAAACGGCGTCTCGGCCAACATCTTCGACGGGATCACCCGCGGACGACTGAGGCTGACCGCGTCAACAAGGCCGATATCGGCCTGTGGTCGACCTGCATTGTCGTCAGGCCGGCCATCGTCTTCGAGTGCAAGTGAGCTCCAGCAACTTCCCCCGTCGGGACCGCAACCCCACACCGACACGGAAGTCGAAGACGCCAGCAAGTTCCGCATCGCACGCCAGACCATTCGCCAGCTCTCCACCCCTCTCACCTCTTACTCCAGGTCATCGCCACTTAAACAAGGTGGGACCCTGCCGGGCACCTCGTGGCACAGGTGCCGAATCCACTACTCGACGAACCTGATCACGGTGACCCGGAAGGAACCAAAGCCTCGGGAGCAGACGTTTCTGCATTCTGTCTACGACCAAGCCGACTCGTATTCTGGTCACACCCAGTATGTTCGAATCATCGGCGCACTTTCGTAGAAGTTTTCGAACGCCGACCACCTCGACGCAGCACGACCGGACTTGTTAGCGTTCAGCATATTTCCAAGCAGATCCAGATCTGGAAACAGATTTGGAGCAACGATCCGCAGGGGCGCCTCAATAAGAAAATCCGCAGGAGAACCGATGTGGTCGGAATCTTCCCGGATCGTACCGCCCTGATCCTGCTCGTCTGTGCGGTCCTGGCCCAAACAACACGACGAGTGGATCGAATGGCGCCGCTATCTCGGCCTGGACGATCTGGCCCGCTCCCGCAACGACGGCCCATCGACAGCAGCACCGAGTCCACCGAGGAGGTGACACCGGCCGTGACTGCCTGACTCACCAACAAGGAGTCACGCGACGACCCTCGTACACCACCCGCATGGACTGCACCCCAGATCGATGCGTTGTCCGTAAGATACGCACGTGGCATGGGATACCGAACGAACTAAAAGGCTTTTGATGAGGGCTGGCACCGCTGAGTTCAGTGCGTTCGGGCTGGCGGGTGCCCGCGTCGATCGAATCTCCGAAAGCGCCGGGGTGAACAAGGAACGCATTTACCAGTACTTCGGCAAGAAGGAAGCGTTCTTCAGCGCTGTTTTGGAGAATGAACTGACGACTTCGCTGACCGCGGTCGAACTGTCAGGACGCGGGACGTCCGCCATCGCCGACTACGCCGGTCGCAGATTTGATTACCAACTCTCACACCCCACATTCGCACGTTTAATGTTATGGGAAGGACTTGAACTCGACGCACCTGTTGCCGAGGAGTCCAGGCGAATCCATGCGCGGATATTAGTCGCGAACGCGCAAGAGGCGCTTCCCGAGCTCTCCGATAGCGATGCCCAGGAACTTCTAATATCCGTGATTACCCTCGTCGACGGCTGGATGGCCCTACAAACCGCCGACCGACTTTTTTCACCACCTCCTTCCAACGGCGACGATCGGGACGCACACAGGCGTGAATTCATCATGATGACCGCGGAGGCCGCAACCAACGCGACGCTCACACGACGCCAGTCAGTTCGGTCATAGTGACATGTCAGTGTTCAAGAGATCCGAGCGCCGCTGCCTCTACACGACCTTCCGATCCCACCTCCACGAGTAGTGCGTAGACGACCGCCGCCTTTGTGAGGCTGGTAACGAATCAGATTCCCCGTGCCCGCGCTCCCCTGGTCCGCGGCGGGCTCGGCGTGGACGGCAATCTAGTCGCGGTCACGAAACCTGTCCGTGGGCAGCGCTAAAGTGCCCGTGGGCACCCGCCACACCATCCGCCAACCCAGTGAACTGTCCGCCCTGGTTGGGAGGGTCAGTGAGAGCCCCCGCCCCCATGACAGGTATCACGTCAAACCGCTCACCCTGGAGCATCGACCGCGGATCGGCGGCTCGGCGGTGGACTATGCGCGCGGACTACTGGGAGAGCTCCTGCTGTCGTTGCCTATAGGATCCGAAGCGACATACGACGGTGCAATCTCATCATTTTCGAGCAAAGCTGGCATTCCCACGGCGTTCGCCCGCATCCACACGTCGCATAGCCACTCGACCTGCTTGCCGCGCACAGTCATAGCCCTTGATGATATCGTCACCGTTGCAGCGGCTTCCGTAAAGTTTGAGTATGCGAGCGGGACCGACTAAGTCGGGATGACCGCCGACGACGTGGTCATGCTCGAAGGGGACGGCCCGATAATCGACGGTTCGCTGAAATCCACGGCCGTGCTGCCGTCCAGCCTCGCATGCCATACCAAGAACGACGCTACCGCAGTAGTTCACACGCACTCCCCCGTGGCGACCGCGGTATCGTTGTTGTCCAGCGGCGGAGGGTATCTCGTGCACCGCCGCTGGTTACGATCTTTTGGTATCGAGCCGCGGTCGCTTGTCGTGGCGTCGAGACCAATGAGCGACAGTGGTAGCGGTGGAAGATCGAGCACCACTGGCCTGCATGAACAGCTGGTTACAAAGCGCTGCGACCAGGGGCAGTGCTGGATGTGGTGACATTGGTGGAACCTCTCGCGTGGACACCCGCGTGATTTGCGATACACGAGACGCGCAATGTCCGTCGCGACGGTGATATTATTTCGCTTATCGGATATAGGCGATGAACCGCGTAGTCGACGGAATGTTTGCAGGTCCCGGGACTCCGAGCCTGCTTGACACGCGATTCACGGACGATGCCGATAGTCTCGTTGGATGCTTGGCCTCTCCGCGCCTGACCTGGCGCGATGCCACAAGCGATCGTCACGGAAGGGCGATAAGTGGCAGTGGTGAATGGCGTAGAATCCCGCGTCAGAGGCGGAGAGCATAACGATCAGGATCTCGACGACCAGGGTGACGTCTCAACGCCACGCGACCGAGAACGTGAGCAAACAGCTCAGGGCGGCTGTAAACCAACACAATCGGTTGCCTCAGTGGATCCAATTCGCGACTACCTCAAACAGATCGGCAAGGTCCCCCTCCTCACTGCAGAAGGTGAGGTCGACCTCGCCGCCCGGATCGAGGTCGGCCTGTACGCGGCGTACAAGCTGGAAAAGGAGCGCAGTCGACAGACTTCGATTGACCCGCGGCTTCGTCGGGATCTGGCCGGGATTGCCAGTGATGGCGTCCGCGCGAAGTCAACGTTTGTGTGCGCCAACCTCCGACTCGTCGTGGCGATCGCCAAGCGCTACACCGGACGCGGACTGCCTTTCCTCGACCTTATCCAGGAAGGCAACTTCGGTTTGATTCGCGCAGTCGAGAAGTTCGACTATACAAAGGGTTTCAAGTTCTCGACGTACGCAACCTGGTGGATCAAGCAGTCGATTTCCCGCGCGCTCGCCGATCAAGGCCGGGTCATCCGGGTGCCGGTGCACATGGTCGAAGTGATCAACAAGCTCAGCCAAGTCGAACGGGAGATGACGGTCGAACTCGGCCGCGCGCCCCGGATCGACGAGTTGGCCGTCGCGCTCGATGTGACCCCGGATGGCGCGTGCCAAGCGTGCGCGGGAATCGGCAGTCATGTGACAGTCGACCCGGAGCGTGCTCTCGGTGACCGGGAGCTAGGCGTCGGGGACGGCATTCTCCTGCCCTGGGCCCAGTTGGGACGCGCCGGCCGCGTGTACTTCGAACGGCTCCTCGAGGCCCTGGCGCGTGACGTGGGGTTCTCGTTGACGACGCCGTGGCAAGACCTCGACGACGACATACGGAAGGTCGTACTGCACGGAACCGGATCGGATCTCACCGTCGCATACCGCACGCGCTTCGGCAGGGACCGAACGTATGCGACCCGCTACGAGGGGCTGGCGCCGTGGCTCCAGCGCAAGTACGCGGAAGCGGAGTCCGACACGCAGCGCGCCAAGTATACGAAGTTCCTGAGGGAGGCGCCGTGTGCGGCCTGCCATGGGCGACGCCTCGCGCCGGAGGTTCTCGCCGTCACCGTGGGCGGACGGAGCATCGCCGAAGTGAGCGCTATGGACCTGGCGTCAGCAACGGCGTTCCTCCGGACGCTCGAACTACCGGTGGGGGACGCCGCGATCGTTGAAAGCCTGCTCCCCGAACTGCTGGGGCGTCTCCAGTTCCTGCTCGACACCGGACTCGACTATCTGACACTGAGTCGTGCAGCGGGAACGTTGTCGGGCGTTGAGGCACAGCGTATTCGGCTTGCCACGCAGATCGGCGCCGGACTGTCCGGGGTGATCTACGTCCTCGACGAACCGAGTATCGGACTTCATCAACGCGACAATGCTCGACTGATCTCGACCCTCGAGTCGCTGAGAGATCTCGGCAACACCGTCCTGGTTGTCGAACACGACGAGGAGACGATCCGGTCCGCGGATTGGGTCGTCGACGTCGGGCCCGGAGCCGGCGTCGCGGGTGGACAGGTCGTGCACAGCGGGACGGTCGCAGACCTTCTGTCCGCGAGGAATTCGATCACCTCGGACTACCTGTGCGGTCGGAGATCGATATCCACACCCACGCAGCGTCGCCCTTTCGACCGGTCTCGGATCCTGCGCATCGAGGGTGCGCGGGAGAACAACCTCAGAAACGTCACCGTGGACCTACCACTCGGACTGTTCACGGCGGTGACCGGCGTCAGCGGATCTGGTAAGTCCACACTGGTCAATGACATCCTCTACAACAGCGTCGCCAACACGCTCAACGGCGCCCAACGCAGCCCCGGCCGACACACCCGGATACGCGGAATGGAACACCTCGACAAGGTCGTTCACGTCGATCAGTCACCCATTGGGCGAAGTCCGCGATCGAACCCAGCAACGTACACGGGTGTGTTCGACAAAATCCGGACATTGTTCGCGCAGACCACTAATGCGAAAGTCCGGGGATACACCCCCGCGCGATTCAGCTTCAACGTCAAGGGCGGCCGCTGCGAGGACTGCCTCGGAGAGGGCACGTCCACGGTGGAGATGAACTTCCTTCCCGACGTTCACGTCGAGTGCAAAACGTGCCGTGGACGACGGTTCAACCGGGACACACTCGACATCCGGTTCAAGGGCAGATCCATCGCAGATGTGTTGGAGATGCGGATAGCCGAGGCCGCGCAGTTCTTCGAGTCGCATGGCATCATCTCCCGCTACCTCACCACCCTTGACCGAGTGGGTCTCGGCTACCTCGCTCTCGGTCAGAGCGCACTGACCCTCTCAGGCGGTGAGGCACAGCGAGTCAAACTGGCGACGGAGCTCCAGCGTCGCACCCGCGGGCAGTCTCTGTACATCCTGGACGAACCGACGACCGGTCTGCACTTCGAGGATGTGTACCGGGTGCTGGAGTTGCTCCAGGCCTTGGTCGAGAAGGGCAACACCGTCGTGGTGATCGAACACAATCTCGACGTGATCCGCTGTGCCGACTGGGTAATCGATCTCGGACCTGAGGGTGGTCGGCGCGGCGGAACGGTGATCGGGTGTGGGACCCCCGAAGATCTCGCATCAGTGGAGGATTCCCAGACTGGGAAGTACCTTCGGCCAGCTCTGACAGGCCGGCCGGGATGACGACATTACGGCGTCGGCCCGGCCGGGACCCGATGCGGGAGTTGATCGTAGCGAAGCATCTCTCAGAAGAAGTGACTCATATTCTGCGAGAGAATCACGGTGTGATCTAGAAGAATTTGTCTGCCGGCGATCCTCAGTCCGCCGTTCTCCCGCCGCAGGACGTCTTCCCGTCGACCGACCCACCAGTCAGTGTGGCGTTCGTAAGAACCTCGATAGAACACGAAGTTGCTGTGCGCTTGGATTGTGTCGTCGTCTTTGTCGACCACGCGGATGTTGGTGAAGAGATGCCTTGTTCGGGAGGGTGGATTTTCCCCCCATGCGTACTGGCTTTCAAGCTTTTTTGCGCGAAAAGTGAGTAGCTCTTTGTCATCGTCGAAGAAGGCCATGTCGCCGGGCTTGTTGCTGAACTCTTCGTCCAGCTGACCGGTCAGTCGAGTTTGCCTGACCGGCATGAAGTAGCGACAGTCATCTGTGAACAAGTCCACCCACGGGGCGAACTTGTGTGCGTCCAAAAGGGCTGCCTCGTAGTAGTAGAACTGTTCGATCTCGTGTTGCTCCGCTGCGGAAATCAAAGGTATCGGCGGCGGAATATATTGCGGGACTACAGGAGTTACTTCCTCCGTAGAGTCCGGCTGCGGCGGGACGATCGACGGGAACTTCGTCGCACTGCTGTTCGATGGTGTTGACATAATTTCGGTCACCGCGCCTCTCCAGGTAGGGTATGGCTCGCTATCAGGCTGGGCCAGTCCGCTGCATTCATCCAGTCCGCCCACGCGCGACGTGACCAGCGGACGTAGGCTTCGGTGGTGTAGCGCGACTGCATAACTGGAAAGCCCAGCTCTTCGTCGTCGATCATCTCCCCGAGTCCGAGGCCCATGCTCATATTCAAAGGCGCGTCACGCATTACCGCGGTCTCGGTACCTCGCGTACTCAGCTCGAAGTTCTCGCCATCGTCCTGCTCGATCAGGCCGGCTGGTCCGACGCGCCGCAGTTGATTCATGCGCGCGCCTTCACGTTCTTCGTCAGAGGCGCTCACGTCGGTGAAGCAGAAGTACCAGTTCTCCGTCTCCATTGGGCCCTTGGGGTGGCGAATCTCCAAGATCTGCAGAGATGAGGTGAGTAGTGTCATGTGCGGAAAGATGGTCGAATGATCGTACTCATTCAGAGTGTCAGCGACGTGGCCGTACTCGCCTAGGACAATTCGTCCTTCTTGGGCCCAGAACATACCGTTGATCTCGTCGACCGTCGAGCCCAATTCAGTGACGTAGGACGCGTGCGTGGTCGCGGGGTGGTAGTAGTCCGAGTCGTTCTCGATCGGAACTTTCCAATTGGCTCGCATTCTATGCTTGATGATGCCAGGGCGAACCTTCATCTCGCCACGGCCGGCGAGCTGGTCGATGATGAATTTCCCGGGGGCTCCCAGGAAGGTGTCAAGTGAGGGAGCAGCAGGGTCGAGAGTGGCAAAGATGAACCCGCGGTAGTCGCCGACGTGTGCAGCTTTTCGGAGGCCCCAAGCGCTCTTGTCGAAAGTCCCGTTGTAAAGATCCTTGGCTCCGGGAAGGCCTACCAGCTTCCCTTCGAGGTTATAAGTCCAGCCGTGGTAGGTGCACATGAACGTCTTGGTGTTGCCCGAGTCAGCTTTGCAGACAGAGTTTCCCCTGTGCATGCAGGTGTTCAGGAGAACCTGGACAGACATGTCCTTCGCACGAGTGACGATCACCTTTGCCTCGCCCATATAGGTTTGGAAGAAGTCGCCCGGGTTCGGGATCTGGCTTTCGTGACACATGAAGAGCCACGCCCTCGAGAATATTTTCTCGATCTCGATCTTGTATATCTCGGGATCCGAGTAGATCGCACGGCTGATGAGTCCATTCTCGTGGTCGACGAACCGCGTAAATGAACCCGTCGCCTGTCCTAGGGTCGTCATGGATGTTCCTCCGTTGCGGGGCGGGATCTGATGATGCATTGGTTGCGTTCTCCGGGTAGCGCTCTAACTCCGGAGAGGGAAAGCCCAAGACGGGTAAGTCCTTCATTAAGGACATGATGTAGTAGATACGAGACTAGTAGTCTGGGTCACTCTCGTCAACGGCTGCCGTTCGACTCAACGAAGGCCCGCGCAGGCCCTTTCGTCACCTCACCTGTCAATGCCCGTATAGCGCATGTCGATCACGTCGATGTGGTGGTCGAGGGTAAGGGTGAGGAGAAGACTGACCATGGCCGAACGTTGCTGCGGCGTTGACCTTCTTCGCAATTGAGCGATGCGAACTCGAAAAGAGGATCCAGACGAGAGGACCCCGTTGTGCCGGGCGGTCTGTCAGGGGCGGTGGGCGACTACGCCGTTCGTGAGTGTGCCGATGCCATCGATCTCGATTTCGATGTGATCGCCTGCCTGTATTGGTGCGGTTCCTCCGGGAGAACCGGTGATCACGAGGTCGCCCGGAAGAAGGGTCGCGAAGCTGGTGAGGTACTCGATCAGGAAAGGGATACCGTAGGTCATATCCGTTGTCGACCCGTCCTGCCGGAGGGTTCCGTTCACACTGCATCGCAGCCGAACGCCGCTGCTGGGGTCGAGGTCGGTCTCGATCCACGGGCCCACTGGGCAGAACGTGTCGAATCCCTTGCCGCGCGTCGGGTGTGGGTCGCTGCGCTGCAGATCGCGTGCACTGACGTCGTTGACGCAGGTGTAGCCAAGGATGTACTCGAACGCCTTGTCAGCGCTCACGAATCGAGCAGGCTTACCGATGACGACCGCCAGCTCGGCCTCGTGTTCGACGTGTGTACTGAGGTGGGACGGAGGCAGTACGATGTCGTCGCCCGGCCCGATGACGGTCGTGGGTCCCTTCATGAATACTGACGGTACGCTGTCATGTGCGTAGCCCATCTCGGTACGGTGGTCCCGGTAGTTCCTTCCCAAGCAGAAGATCTTGGAGGGTGTCACCGGGGCAAGCAGGTGCACGTCCGCCAGCGCAAGCCGGGCTTTGGTCGGCCGGCCACCGTTGTAGGGTGTTCCGTCCATGAGCTCGATGGTGTCGTCGTGCACGATGGCCCACGTGGGTGTTCCGTCGACTGCGATGCGGGCGTACTTCATAGGGCGTTCCTTTTTTGTGCGGGGTATCTACCACCGGCTGTCGACTGGCGGGACCAGTTGTCCGAGACTGGTGATGACGTCGAAGGTGCTGGACGCGGCTGAAGCGCCCGCCCAACTGCGGCCGGTCACGTATCGCAATAGTCCGAACTACTCGTGTACGTGACCGGCCTGGGCCAGAACAGTTCGGACTGACTACTCGGCGTTCTCCACTACCTCGAACCAGGTCGATTCCGCGGCGCAGTCCTGGAGCAATTGGGCCACACCCACCCCGGTTTCTCTCGCGCAACCTCGAGCCGGGCGTACATCACCCTGTCCCATTGGTGGACGCCCTCCGCGCGAAGCGTGACCCTGGTGACGATCGCCATCATCGACTTCTCTTCAAATGGCCGGTAGTGAGTTTCGCTTCTCGGTTCGCAATGTGTTGCGCGGTTTGGCAAAACGATGCGGCAAGCACCTTGCGGGTGTTCCTCGTGCCCAGTCTGTCAGCGCGAGAATCGATCAGTCTGTTAGACCGGCCTCGATCTCCAGATTGATGGTGATCTTTTCTCCGACAACTACTCCGCCGCCCTCGAGCGGCATCTCGATGTTAATGCCGAAGTCCTTGCGGTTGATGGTGGTGGTGGCCTCGAATCCGGCGACGGGGCCATTCCCCATTCCAGGATTGACGCCGGCGAAATCGAGCGCCAATTCGACGGGCTTTGTGATGCCGTGGAGCGTGAACTCACCCTCGACGACGTGGTTCGACCCCTCGGCACGTACGCCAGTCGAGACGAAGGTGGCGACGGGAAAGTGCTCGACGTCGAAGAAGTCGGCAGATTTGATGTGGCCGTCGCGCTGTTCGTTATTCGTGCCGATCGACGCGACCTGGATCTGCGCTTGTACTGAAAGGGTGCCGTCCTCGGCGACCGTGATCGCACCGGTGAAGTCGTTGAACGTGCCACGGACCTTGCTCACGACGAGATGCCGGACGACGAATCCGACGGTCGAGTGGGTGGGGTCGATGGTCCAGGTTCCGACGCTCAGGCCGGGGAGGGAAAGGGCAGCAGTGGTCATGTGTTTTCCTCTGTGATCGGTTTCGTCATTGGTAACGGAACGTGTATGGGTGCAGCGAGAAGAAAATTGGAGTTGCCCCAGAAGAGGCACAGAATGGCTCGTCCACCGACCGGAGCAAGGCCCTCTCCGTCGTGTGGGAATGCCTACAGTGTCTGGTGACGCCTTTCGCGTAGTGCTGTTCGGAGGTCCTCGGTCGATTGCATGCCCGGGAGCGCTATGGTCGAGTTGATGACCGTGTGGGGCACCCCCTGAAGACGTACGGTCGCACCGCTAGCCCGATCCTCTTCGACGGCTACAGCGATGCTCGGGTTGATCAGGGCGTTCTGGATCCCGGCTTCGTCCAAGCCGGCTTCCACCGCGATTCTGACCAACTCTTCTGTCGCGAAGGGGTTCGCTCGTCTGGTGAAGGCTAGTTCCTGCAAGCGGGTGAACAACTCGAAATCCTTCCCGGCCTCCCGTGCATACTGATTGACCCGATGGATGTTGCCGGTGTTTCCGCGTAGCCGATCCGAGTCATAGTCCAGTCCCTCCGCGGTCGCCATGTCCTTGAACTTACCTTCGACCTGATGGGCTTCGCGGAGAGTGAGTCCTCGTCGGGCCGCCATCCTTACTGCTGCCGGTGTAGCGACCACCGGGGCTTCAGGGTCCAGTTCGTACGAACGCACTGTGATACTCGTCCGTTCTGCTACGCCTTCGGCCGCGAGAGCGCCTCTCAGGCGCTTCTGCCAGATGTAGCAATACGGACAGGTTAGATCCATCCAAACATCGATGTGGATGTTCTCCACTACTCCTCCTGCGTTTTCTAGACCGGATCGACCAGACAGTGGTTGACCACCATGGCGCGTTCAATCACCCGCGAAGGGAGGTAGTACGTCCACCACCGGCCCACTATGCAGGCAAGATCGCGAGTCAGTTCCGAATCGACCAGGAACCCGGCTACCGACAGCACCCTCGCCATCTTCTCGCCGTGCCGCTCGATCAGCGCCGCCTTCAACGACCCAAGATCTGTCGTCAGCGGCAGCGACACGATTTCTTTGTCAACACCAGCCGCGTCTGCGGCGGCTGCGAAGTATCGAACTTCAATTCCCGTCACCGTCTCATCCACCGATTGCTCCCATACTTCGTTCCGGCGGAGTGAAGTTCACCGCGGCGATGCCGTGACCGGCCCATTTGTTCCACATTGCGCCGCGCCACAATTCGGCGAGTTCGTCGTCGCTCGCGCCGCTACGCAGCGCCACCCGCAGGTCGGTTTCCCGATCGCTGAACAGGCACGCGCGCACCGTCCCTTCGGCGGTCAGACGGGTGCGATCGCAATCGGAACAGAAAGATCGTGTCACCGATCCGATGATGCCGACTGTGGCCGGTCCGCCATCGACTTCCCACCGTTCGGCGGGCGACGACGCATCCTCACGCCCGATCTCGGTGAGCGTGAAACGAGCGGCGAGCGCGTCGAGCAGTGTCTGCGCAGCCACCATCTTCGCCCTGGCCCACATGTGGTCGGCATCGAGCGGCATTTGCTCGATGAACCGCAACTCGATGCCCTCGTCGAGGCACCATGCCAACAGCTCGGCCGCACCGTCCACGGTCTGCGGCATGAGTACGGCGTTGACTTTCACCGGCCCCAACCCGGCTGCTTTGGCTGCGCGGATACCCTCCAGAACCGATTCGAGGCGATCGCGTCGGGTCAGCCGTGTGAACACGGCGCGATCGACCGAGTCGAGTGAGATGTTGACTCGGGAGAGTCCGGCATCCGCCAAGGCGTGGGCACGGTGCGCGAGTCCCACAGCGTTCGTGGTGATCGCCAGCGGGATACCCGGCACGGCACGTATACACCCGGCGACGATCTGTTCGAGGTCGCGGCGCATGAGCGGTTCACCCCCGGTGAATCGAACCTCACGGATCCCGAGGTGCTGCACCGCGACGGTCACGAGCCGGATGATTTCGTCCGCGGTGAGCAGCCGCTCGTGGGGAATCGCCGGAAGCCCGTCTTCGGGCATGCAGTAGGTACAGCGCAGCGAGCATTTTTCCGTGATCGAGACTCGAAGGTCCCGAGCGGTGCGCCCGAAGCGATCGATCAGTTCCTGATTGTCCGGGCGTGCGGGCACTCGCTCGGCGAAAACATCGGGCATCACCGGAATACCCATGTCCACTGCGGTCACGGTATCTCCTTCTTGATCGCACGTGTGGTGACGCGGCCTATGAACAGCCGCTCGAGCCAACCCATTCGGATAACCCGTCGTCGAAGCGCTGCCGCTTCCAAATCGGCACATCGTGCTTGATTCGTTCAACCAACTCGGCACAGACGGCGAATGCCTCCGCCCGGTGAGGAGCCGCGACCGCTGCAACCAAGGCGAGATCACCGATGGTCAGGTACCCAACTCGATGGACCGCGGCGACAGGCAGGCCCGACTCGGCGGACATCTGCCGACAGCAACGGCTCAGGAAGTGCTCAGCTTCGGGATGTGCACTGTACTCGAGTGCGCTGACGGCACGGCCCTGATCGTGGTCCCGGACCACTCCGGTGAACACCACCACTGCACCGTGTTCAGGACCTTCGACAGCCGCAGTCACCTCGACCGGATCGAGCGATTCGGCCGACACAGCGGCCAGCAACTCGTATCCCCTCACGTCCGACACATCTCCGATTCAGTTCATAAGCACTGTTGTTGACAATGAAGTTTCGCCGTAAGCCCTGGATCTACACAGCGACCATGAACGGCAGCGTCGGATCCACCGCTCCCGGATCCGAATGGATCGCAGTGTCACCGTCTTTGAGACTGAACCCGGAACGTCCTTCCCGGACGCTGATGATCTCGGCGGCGATCGAGACCGCCGTTTCGGCGGGTGTCCGTCCGCCGATGTCGAGGCCGATCGGTGCGTGCAACCGCGCCAGTTCGACGTCTGTCAGACCCTGTTCACGTAGTTCGTTTTCACGGCGGACGGTAGTGCGTCGTGAACCCATGGCGCCGACATACCCAACGGGGAGCCGAAGAGCCCTCTTCAGCACGGGGATGTCGAACTTGGTGTCGTGAGTCAACACGCACAGAACGGTGCGCTCGTCGACCGTCACGGTATCGAGATACCGGTGCGGCCACTCGACGACTATCTCGTCGGCCTCAGGAAACCGTGCCCGGGTCGCGAACGTCGCGCGAGCGTCGCACAGCGTCACGAAGTACCCGAGCATTTTGCCTATCTGCACGAGCGAAGCCGCGAAATCGACAGCACCGAACACGATCATGCGCGGCGGCGGGGTGAAGGTGCGTACGAACAGCGTCACGTCGCCGACGCAATCCTGCCCTGCTCCCCCGAATCGGACAACGCCGTCGGCGCCGGTATGCAGCGCACCGACAACCTCCCTCCGTGCGACACGATCGCGCTCTTCGGATCCCAGGGTGCCTTCGAGCGTGTCATTCACAAGCAGGATGTGGCGACCGGCAGGCACGTCGCCCGCAATGACGGTCGCCATTGCGGTCGGTGTGTGGGTGTCGACCGAGTTCCGGATCTCTTTCAGGTAGATTCCCATCTCGTGTGTCACCGGTTCGATGAACACATCGATGGTTCCGCCACAGGTCAGGCCGATGGTAAAGGCGTCATTGTCGGAAACCCCGAACCGCTGGTGGACCGGAACACCGCTGGCGAGGACCGTTTCTGCAAGGCCGACGACGGCCGCCTCGACGCAGCCACCGGAGATACTTCCCACCACCTCCCCCGCGGCCGAGACTGCCATGGCAGCACCGACTCCCCGCGGCGCGCTCGAGAACGTGCGGATCACGGTGGCAACAGCGAACGGAACTTCATCCTCGTGCCAGCCGATCAACTGGTCGACAATGTCACGCATCACGCCCTCCTCCACCAGTGACCTCCCTGGCACGAGCCCTACTCATCCTCTGCTCCACAATCATTGGTGCCACACTTCCTACCGGACCTGGTCCGTCAGATCACTCCGAGGACCGGGTCGCCTTCGACCAGCGGATCGAGAGAAATGAACTCCGGCGGGCCGACGAGTGCGTCGTTGAGCACGTCGCCGAGCCGCGCGAAAGCCGGGCTCTGCAAGTGTTCTTCGAGTGCCTGCGACGAGGCCCACTTCTCGATGATGGCGAGCCCGCCACCCTCAGTGGTGAGGCGGTGAAGTGCAAACCTCTGACAACCCGACTCCTCGTGCGTTGCGTGAACTGCATCGCGGCACGCCTGCTCGACGTCCTTCTCTCGTCCAGGGAGCGGGCGAAGAGTCACCACACCGATGATGGGACGGTCAGAACTCTCCATTACTGACTTCCTTCCACAGCAGATTCGATTCGACATCCTGCAAATGTCGGCGCGCACAGGGAGAACTCGACGACCATTCCGAGATCACGCCAGACTTGTCGCCGCGCGGAGCGGGAAGAGCAACGGGCGCAGGGGAGACGCAGTCGCGCCGCGCAGACGGAGGCCGGCCCCGACCATCACGAATTCCCAGAGTCGCGCATCGGCGATCTCCTCCAGGTAGGCGTTCTCCATGATCGGGATTCCGCACTCGCCCAGGAGATACGTGTGCACAGGATGCCAGTTGGCCGGATCGACGCTGGGCATCACCTCGAGTGCGACGTTGTCAGCACCGATGATCATCGCGCCCGCCTCGGCGAGCAGCGCAGCCGCTTCCCGGTCGAGCCCCGCCTCGTTCTGTAGGTATCGGGATCCGTCGTGCCACAGAGTCATACGTCCGGTGCGGATGAGGACAACATCTCCCGGACGCACCTCGGTCCCTTGACGCTCCATCACCGACGCGAGTTCGTCGGCGGTGATCCGGTGCGAGTCGGGCAGCACGTCCACTCCGGCCGCGCCGGCGACGTCGAGCAGAACACCTCGCGCAATCACCGGCGGAAACTGCTCGGCACCGTTCTTCAGCCAGTGCCGGCTGCCGAGATCCTGATCTGCTCGTACCTCGTTCCACACCATCCCGTCCAGGCCGAAGTGATTCAGTGCATCGAGATGTGTACCCGTGTGGGTGTACATCGTGATGCAGTCACCGGAGTAGGTCACGTGGTGATTCTGCTCCTCGCCGAGACCCAGGACGTTCTCGTTGACGCTGCCCTGCGGGGTGTGCGACATCCAGATCTGGTATGTCGGGTCGCCCATGCCGGCCCACGACGGCATCCCGACGTGATAGTCGACGGAGATGTCGTACATCGTGGTCGGATCTGCTGCCGCCCAGGCTGCGGCCCGTGACTCGTCAGTCATCAGATTCAGCATCCCGATCTGATCATCGGGTCCGAAGGGACTGCGGCTGACTTTGCCCGGTGTTGCTGTCCGCGCCGCAACCTTCTCCACTACGCTCTGGTGTTCCACGATTGTCTCCTGTTGCCTGGTAAGAACGCTCACTAGATAGGTAGTTTCCGACGTGACACTCGGATCCGACAGCTGCTAAGCGTCGGCATTTTGTACTCGATGTTGTCGGTTGCGAAGTCGATGGTGCGATCGTCGGAGCACGCCCGACGACAGTTCCGAAGGAAGAGCGCCGTCGAGACATGTCGTTGCACCACGGCTGTTTCACAATCCGGCTGTTTTACATTTCGCTGCTACGTGAGGCGGGTGCTCCGGTCCGTCCGCCTACCTGCCCCGAGATCTGTCGGATCGTCGGCCGCCCGCTCCATCCATGCGACCCGGCGCGCGACTGGCGGAACGGGGTAAGGATTGTCCGCCGTCCTGGGGTGCAGAGTATGTGCTCGCTAAACTGCGTATTTCTTCTCCAGCGCAGTTCGATTCAGGCAGGACCTGCCACAAACGCTCGATGAACCGGGGCCGCGACATTCCGAAGTGAACGAGGATCTCTTCCTCGTTCGCACCACCGTAGGGTGCCCACATACTGGCGAACTCGATGAGGCGCGCTGCTTCGGTATCGCGATGCTTGCGCGTGCGATTGCCCTCGGCCCATGCGGCGCGGCGCCGCTGGCGCCATTTACCATTTTCGCGTGAGTTCATAGGAATTAACGATCTACTCGGGGGCCTGTAGTGGCCTTCGGAAGGTGGTCGTCCTCGCTGCAGCAAGGCGTGAAAGCGCAGGAACTTCCGGGGCGGTAGGACTGCCGGTTCAAGTCCTGGCCGGCACGCTAGTCGCCCTCCAGCCGGGGCGGTGGCAGCACATAACGCACTGGTGTGCGCGCCATACGAAGGGGATTCCGCGTCAAACTGATCCCGCCGACGTCGACAGTCGGCTGCAGTCCAAGGGCATGTGCGTAGTCGAACGCTCCGGCGATGTCGTTCACCGGTCCTGCGGGCACCCCGGCATCATTAAGCAGCTTCGCCCACTCCCCCGCATCACGCCGAGAGAGCCTCGTCACCAGCTCCTTCCGCAGAACCCCTCGGTTCTCGACACGCGCGGTGTTGGAACCGAACCGGGGGTCGCCGACGAGCTCGAGGGCTTCGAGGACCACACACAGGTCGTGGAACTGCTTGTCGTTGCCGACGGCAACAGCTAGGTCGCCATCGCCGGTCGGCAACGTCTCATAAGGTGCGATGGACGGATGCTGATTGCCCATTCGTTGCGGCACCACACCTCCAGCGGTGTAGCCGGCGGCCTGATTGGTCAGCGCGGCGAGGGCACAGCTCAACAGGTCGACTTCGATGTGCTGTCCCTCGCCGGTGCGCTCACGATGCCGCACGGCGGCAACGATTCCGAGGGCCGCGAAGAGCCCTGTAATTACGTCGACCACGGCTACGCCGACCTTCTGCGGCTCCTGATCTGGGGAGCCGGTGATGCTCATCAACCCGCCCACTGCCTGAACGATCAGATCATAGCCCGGCAGATGGGCCCCTTCGCCGGAACCGAAGGCGCTGATGGAGCAGTAGATCAAATCCGGGCGACGATCGACGAGCTCGTCGTATCCGAGGCCGAGCCGGTCCATTACCCCTGGTCGGAAATTCTCCACCACGATGCCACTCTCGACCGCGAGGTCTTGGGCGCGCCATCGTCCTGTCTGGGTCGCCAGATCCAGGACGACGCTTCGTTTGTTCCGGTTTACTCCAAGAAAATACGTGGCACCGCCGTCCGCTGCGTACGGCGGCCCCCAGGATCGGGTGTCGTCGCCGCCGCCCGGTCGTTCGATTTTGATGACCTCGGCGCCCAGGTCGCCGAGCAGCATGGTCGCCATTGGCCCGGCCAGGATGCGGGAGAAGTCCGCTATTCGGAGTCCATCGAGAGCTGTCATCGGCCTGCGAACTCCCCCGTGCGTTTTTCAGCGAAAGCCCTGTACGCCTCCACCGAATCGTCGGTGCTGCGAACGACACCCATATGCGAGGAGATCAGATCCAAACTTGTTCGAAAGTCCATCCGCTGTGATTGATACGTCGCCCGTTTAATCATGCGCACCGCCACCGGTGGTGCGGCCGCCAAGCGGCCCGCGAGCTCGTATGTTGCGTCGAGGAGCTTCTCGGGCTCGTGGACCGCGTTGAGAATGCCTAGTTGCTCCGCCCTCTGGGCGGTGATCATGTCGCCGGTCCACAAAAGCTCCAGCGCACGAGGTAGGCCGACCAGCCGTGGCAACAGCCAACATCCGCCGTCACCGGGAACGAGACCGACCTTGACGTAGGACATGGCCATGCGCGCCTCGGTCGATGCCAGACGCAGGTCACACATGAGCGCCATGTCCAAACCGGCACCCATCGCGTCGCCATTGATGGCCGCGATGACAGGCTTGTCCACGGATTCGAGGGCGAGTGGGACGCGGTGGATGTGCTCGGTCAAGGCTTGTTTGAATTCGAGCGGACTCTGGTCGTGGTCCTCGACCCAGGACAGGTCGATACCTGAGCAGAACCCGCGGCCCGCGCCCGTGACGACGATGACGTGCACCTGAGGGTCCTTTTGCGCCTCGATCAATCGGTCGGCCCACGCGTCGACCATGGGCAGGGTGAACGCGTTGCGCTTTTCGGGACGATTGAGCCGAATCGTGGCCACGTGATCGGTGATGTCGTACTCGAGATCGCTCATGGCGTGTGCGGGGCTCCTTGTGCTGGTTGGTCGATGGCGTCGGGCGTGGACGGCGGTGTGGAGTTCGGATGCTCCGCCAGTTGGGCTAGCCGGGATTAGAAACTCGCGAAGCGTAGTTCCGTGGGAAGGGAGTTCAGTTCCTCTGACCCGCTGTCGGTCACGATGACGTTGCCCCCGATGTTTACTTGATGTCGTCCGAACACAGCATCGGGCTCGAGTTGAATCGTCATTCCCGCCTCGAGGACCACATCCAGGTCCGTGCCCGGAAGTTCCGTGACCTGACGGAATCGGTCCGTGAGGCTGCTGTCGCTCCGCTCGGTCACGGGGCCCACCATCGTCAGGGGCGTGAGGCTGTGGATCAATGGGGTCAAGTGCCATGCGCCGGCACGCCTGAGGGGTTCGTCCATGGCATCGGCAACCTCGCCGAACTTCACGCCGGGACGAATGGCCTCGAGTCCGCGCTCGTAGGATTCTCGGGCCACCTGGGCTGCGCGGTGGAACGGCTCGGCGACGTTCCCGACCGCGATACACATCTGAGCCTGCGCTTCAAGCCCTCCGACCGCGGGCATCATCTCGGCGAGGACCATGTCCCCTTCCTGGACGATCCGCGGCGGTTGAGTTCGATACAGCCATCGCGGAGCGTCCCAGCTGAGGTTGTCCGGCCCGGAGTGAACAAAGAGGTCGTGAGCCATGCTCGCACCGTTGCGATGGAATTCGTGGAGAACTGCCGAGTAGATTTCCACTTCACTGACACCCGGCTTGGTGACATCCAGCATCACCTCGCAGGCCTGCTCCGCCAGTTTCGAGGCGTGACGGAAGAGCACGAGCTCTTCGTCGCTCTTGACCAGCCAGATCTGCGTGAACTCGTCGAGCAGGTCGACGAACGTCGCATTCGGCAACTCGCCTTGGATGTAGGACCACATCGGTTGCGGCGTCCATCCGTATGGCAGCAGGTTCGGGCCGCTGAGGATCCCGATTGTCCCGATTCGGGATTCGGCAAGCCCGCGCTCTTTCAACACCGAGACGATCGTCGGCGCTCGAGGCCCGAACCGCATGTCCTCGATCCAGGTCGCTTCGCCCCATTCCTGTGCTTGCAGCCAGGATCCCGCCACCGAGGCGCCTCGCTGGATCGCAACGGGATCGCCTTCCAAGGGAAGAATCACGGCGGAGCCAGGAAGGTCGTTGGTGAAGTAGGTGTCTGCCGGATACCTCAACGGGGCCGGAGGAACCAGCAAACACTCCACGTCGTTGCGGCGCATCATCTCGCGCAGCAAGCCCCACCGCCGATCACGCTCCGACAGGGTCAGGGTCGGCGGATAGGCTTCAACTCTCGAGTAATTCACGATGCTGCCTTTCGTATTTCAGCTATCTCACGACTCGCCACGGAGTTGCCTGATGTCGGCTTCGTGGGCGCCCGTTGTGGGTCAGTCCCACATCTCGAAATTCACGTTCTTCAGGTAGTCGGCCTGCATCTCCTTGGTGAGCACCTCGACATGCAGCCGGTCCTCCACCCAGAACTCGATGACGTCGAAGAGCGGACCCCGCGGGGACCGCCGGACCCGCCAACCCTCACGCTCCGCGATCGCAACGATCTCGTCCTCGGTCTTGTCTGTCGCGGTCGCGAAGTGGAACGCCACATACTTGGACGGCGACTCGTCTAGCAAGGGCCCGACCGCACCGTCAAGTCCCTCACCCGGTGCCATGGTCTGCGTACGCGGGTAGACCTCGCATGTCGTGCTTCGGTCGTCACCCGCCATCGCGATCCATGCTCCGGGCCACGGCGGGAAAGGGAACGCTTTCCCACCCCAGATTTCGGCGATGGCTTTGGCAACACGCTGAGTGTCGTCCGCAGGAATGGAAACGTGGAAGATCATGATCTGTACCTCCGATTTTCATGGGTTGCAAGTTGACCTCTGGAGGAGACTAATTGTCTTGTCACCAAGATATTCTTGGTCGCCTCCCGGGTCAAGGGTTGAGCGTGCCTACTGTCACGCGTTTGCGGACAGAGTTGCACTTCACGTCCTCCATAGAGGACAATCCGGTAACGTCCGTTTTGTATCGGGAGCGACGATGCCGTCAAGGAGGGGCTGTGCCCGAGGTACCCGCGGTGAGTGCTGCTATTCGCATGATTGAGCGTCTTGCGGCTGAAGCTCCGCACGCTGTTCCGGCTGGAACTTTGGCTAATGAACTCGGTTTGAATCGCTCCACCTGTTACAACATTCTTGCGACCCTTCAGCAGGCCGGATGGGTCAACAATGTCGGGAACCGGTCTGGTTGGACCTTGGGGCCCGGACTGTCGACTCTCGCCGGCCTCAGCGACGAATTGATCGACACCGCTGTCCAGGAGGAGATCGATCGGCTCTGCAAGCGTTTGGGTTACGTGGTCTTTGCCGCCCGAGAAGAGGGGTCCGGCGGCTATACGGTCGTCGCTGTCGCAGATCCGGGCCGGGGCGTTCGCGTCACAGTCGATGTCGGCGACAGATTTCCGTTCTCTGCGCCTGGCCTCATGCATGCCTTCTGGTCCTATCGACCATGGGAAAAGTTCGTCGAGGTGACGCGACGTCGGCGGGTGGAGCGCTTCACCGAGTTCACCGCGGTGGAACTCGATCAGCTTGCCGAACTCTTTGCCCTCGTTCGCGAGCGGGGGTACGGGGCCAGCATCCGCCAGTTCAACCTTGCTCAGAGCGGCGCCTCGGCGGCAGTGTTCGGACCTGACGGATGTCCGAAGCTGGCGCTGGTAACTCTCGCCTTCTCGAGTGATTTGGATTGGGACAACCTCACGGAGGTGGGGTTGTCGATTCGGGATGCGGCGGCGCGCATCACCTCCCGGACGGGAGGGGCGGTGCCCGATCGGCACGTCGGCTCCACTGCTACCCGATAGCCTGACCGCCACCTCCCGTTGCCTCCTCAGTGGCGCTGGACAATGCCGCCGAGGTTCGCCGCACTTCGCCATGTCCCAACCGGCGTTCACTGGAGACTCACGGCCGGGTCTGATACTACGGAAGGGGCGGACGACCGAACGAAACATGAGTTCTCACAGGCCGATCGTTCGCAAGTCGACGGTCTCATCCGCAAGCTTCGCCGAGTCCACGGTCTGGCCGGAGGCGATATAGGCCGTGGTGCGCTTGACGTCCCGTGGTCTGTTCACGCCCACCGCACCTCGCAGGGCTCCGTCGCGGACGAAAAATGCACTGAACGATCTGGACTCGGGGTCGCCGCGATACACGATGGCGTCTTCCGCCGAGGGGCGTCCGACCATCTGCACACTGACATCGAACTGGTCCGACCAGAACCACGGGACTTCACAGAACTTCTCTTGCCTGCCCAGCATGGACCGTGCGGCGGCCGCCCCTTGATTAGCCGCGTTCTGCCACTGTTCCAGTCTGACGCGTTCTCCGAGGATGCCGTTGGGGTGATTGGCTACATCTCCCGCGGCGTAGATGCCTGGATTGGACGTCTGGCAGAACTCGTCGACGATGATGCCATTGTCGACGTCGAGGCCCGCCTGGGCCGCGAGTTCCACAGCCGGATCGATGCCAACTCCGATTACGACGAGCGTGGCCTCGATGCGATCGCCCTCCGTCGTCACCACGTGAGTGACGCTCCTATTGCCTTCAATGCGCGCTACCGACGTATTCGTCGCTACGGTGACGCCTTCTTCGCGATGGATGCGGGTAAGGGCGAGTCCGATCTCGCGACCCAGAACCCGAGAAAGAGGCACGTCCCCATGCTCGAGAAGCGTGACTACGCATCCGGATTCGCGGGCGCATGCAGCTACTTCGGCGCCGATGAACCCACCTCCAATGACGACCACGGGAGCGCCGGGACGTAGCCGTTCGCGAATCGCAATGGAATCCTCGATGGTCCGGAGATACTCGACTCCCTCCAAGTCGGAGCCAGGGATATCGAGTCGCCGCACCCGCCCGCCGGTGCACAGCAGAACTTTGTCGGCGCGGATAGCGCCGCCGCCGGACAATTCGAGTTCACGTTCCGTTGGTCGGATGCGCTCGACAGTCGTACCCAGCCGCAGCGTAATGTCTTGTTGAGACCACACATCGGCCGATTGAAGGTACGCGCGCTCGGGCTCGCATTGCCGCAGAAGAACTTCTTTCGACAGCACCGGGCGTTCGTAAGGAGGATGCGGCTCGGAGCCGATCAGCTGGATTTCCCCGTCGAAACCTTCGGCGCGAAGGGTTCGAGCGGCATGTCCACCGGCCAGGTTGGCGCCAACAATTGCAATCGTCTGTCGCATCAGTCAGTCGCTGTCTGCTCTGGGCTCGCGCGGACCGACAAGGATCTCCTCGCCTTCGACTTTTACCGCGTAAACGTCAACGCACTCCTCGGCCGGTACCTCATGAGGACTGCCGTCGACCAAGCTGAACCTGCTGTCGTGCAGAGGGCACTCGACCTCGAGTTGGTCGGGGTAGAGCTCACCCCCACTCAGTCGCGTTGCGAAATGCGAGCAAATATCATTCATCGCGTAGTATTTGCCCTTGATCCGCGCGAGGCAGATCTTCACCTGACCGGCGCTGACGCCGATCATTTCGCCCTCGGGTACATCCTCGACGGCTGCGACCTTTGTCCACTGGTTGAGGGACATGACCGGTCCTTTCCACTTCAATAGTTAAGTAAATCGGCTCGTTACGCACGAGCTCATCCACGCCTTCAGAAGAAGTGACTCATGTTTTTCGATAGGATCACAGTCTGATCAAGGAAGACGTGGCGCCGCGCGATCTTGAAGCTGTCCTCGTGAGGGCGAAGAACATCTTCACGCCGGCCCACCCACCAGTCAGCATCCTGCGCAAGGTAACCGCGGTAGAAGGTGAAGTTCATGTTGACAGTCAACGAATCTTCATCGCGCGCGGTGACACGGATATTCGAGTACATGTGCCGCGTTCGCGAAGGCGGATTTTCACCCCAGGCGTATGCGCTTTGCAGCTTCCTGACCCGGATACCCAGCGTGTCCATATCATCGTCGAACAGGGCGATCTCACCAGGCTTTGTAAATTCTTCATCGAGCTGACCCGTGAGCCTGGTTTGTCGAACTGGCACCCAGTACCGCGCGTCGTCGGTAAACAGCGCCAGCCAATCGGTGTAACGCGCTTCGTCAAGGCACGCAGCCTCGGCGTAGTAGAACTGCTCTAATTCGTACTGTGTCTGCGCATTCAGGAGCATTGCCATGCCCTGGCCTACCTTTCGAACGGTGTTGGAAGCTTTTCAGGGTGGTCCGGATGCGCGTGGTTGGCTTTGAGACCCTGCCAGCTGTCGGCGTCCATCCAGTCCGCCCAGGCCCTGTACTGCCACCGCGCGTATTCCTCATTGGTCCGGCGAGCCTTCATGACAGGAAAGCCCAACTCGCTCTCCTGAACGAGTTCACCGTTACCGACGCCCATTTGATAGTTGACCGGAACGTTGCGCATGGCCGGCGCAGCCGCGCCTTTAGTGCTCAGCTCCCAGTTCTCGCCGTCGTCCTGTTCGATGACACCGCCAGGGCCCAACCTCATGATGTTCCGCTGCAGAATGGCGCGCCTCTCTTCCTCAGAGGCGTTCTTGTCGACGAACGAGAAGTACCACTGTTCGGTTTCCATGGGGCCCCTCGGATGACGAATCACGACCGCCTGGAGGAGGTTGGTGAACATGCACATGTGAGGGAAAACGTTGGCGTGGTTGTGTTCCGGAATCGTGTCGGCGACATGGCCGTACTCACCCCGGATAATCTCGCCGTCTTGATCCTCCCAGTACCCCTGGTTCACGTCATCCATCGCCTCTCCGATCGAGTCGAAAAGCGAGGCGTGGCTGATGCCGACATGGTAGTAGTCCTGGTCGTTCTCCATAGCCGACTTCCAGTTGCACTGAAGTCGGTGTTTGATGATTCCTGGAATGACTTCCATGTCACCGAAATTGGCGAGAGTGTCGATCATGTGCACGCCAGGTGCGCCCAGAAATTCGCGAAGACTCGGCGCTTCCGGATCGAGTGTGGCGAACACGAAACCGCGATAGCTCTCAACATGCGCGGCCTTGCGCAGTCCCCATTTATCCTTGTCCAGCTGTCGGTCGTAAATATTCTTGAATCCTGGAACGCCGACCAACTTCCCGGTCAGGTCATAGGTCCATCCGTGGTAGGAACACATGAACGACGACACGGTGCCGGAGTCCGCCTTGCAGACGGTGTTTCCCCGGTGCATGCAATGGTTGAGTAGAACCTGCACCGACTGATCAGCGGCTCGGGTCACGATCACGCTGTTCTCGCCCATGTAGGTCTGGAAAAAGTCTCCCTTGTTCGGGATCTGGCTTTCATGGCACATGAAGAGCCAAGCGCGAGCGAAGATTCGTTCCATCTCGATGCGATGGATGTCGGGGTCGGAGAAGATGCGCCGGTCGACCAAGCCTTGATCGTAATCGACATACCCCGCGAATGTTCCCTCGAGTGGTTTCACGCTAGTCACTGGTTGGTCCTCCGAAGCTCGTGAGATCGTGAGCGGATTGCGCCTGTCGGGCAACGGTCGATCGCTGCACAGCACGGGCGGCTGCATCTCGAGTACGAGACGACATGTCCTTATATGAAGACTAGAGATGCTCGTCACACATCGTCAATGCGGCTGGTGATGGGGTCGACCGAAGCGTTCCTCTATGCCCTGTGTCACAATTACACCATGAAAGCTTTTAAGAAAGCAATACGGAAAGCCGAATTGATGCAAGCTGGTGTGGTGCCCCGGCTACGCTGCTCATGTGTCAAAGCAGAGTCGTGGACGAGGAATGGAGCTGCGTGATGGTGGCGGGTGAACTCGAGACACCGGACATTGGTGAAGTGACCGCGGACAACTGGTCCCGAGTGATTACCACCATTGATCGAACCGACCTAGCTCTTGTGATGCGCACCCTCCGCCTGTCGACGCTTCTCGAGAATGCCCTGACCGAGCGATTGCGCCCGCTGAAGCTCACCCAAGCCGAGTTCTACGTGCTCACCACACTCCGGACGGCTGGACCCGCGCATGAGTCCCGACCATCCGACCTCGCCGACAGGCTGCTGTTGACCACGGGCGGACTAAGCAACCTGCTACGACGTCTCACCGCCCGAGGACTGGTCGAGCGGGAGCAGAGCCTCGACGACCGTCGCAGCACCCGGGTGCGACTCTCAGCTGAGGGCGCCACAATCGCTGATCAATGCCTCGAGGTGTGGAGCGATGCCCAGCAACGCTTCTTCCGCGGCGTGCCGTCGCCACATCGAGCGGAGACGTCTGCCGCCCTGGCGAGGTTGCTTTCCGATGTGGACAGCTGGCCGGCTCCGGGCGCGGACCAGAGCAGCTGGGCAAGCGACTGAGATGGTGTTCGCTCACGTCGCCGAGCAGCCCCTCCGTTCAGGAATCGCTCATTCAGTTCTGACCGAACGGCGCTGACGGGGCAATTTCGCATCGGCTGGTGGCGGCGGGGTGGGCGGCTTCATCAAGGGCGCAAGCTCGGTCGCGTGGGTGAAGCCGTCATCCGACGTCGCAGTGCCGAAGTGGAACGTCAGTTCGCCGAAGACGACCTGGCGGCGGTCTGCGCCGGGTGTCCGGTACCGCACACTGGTGGCGAACCGGCAAAGGATAAGGCACCGGCCGCGGAGGCGGAGCGGACGGCGCGCAGGGCCGGTACCGCAATCGTGCCCACGGCACACGTCGCAGCAGGTCGATGGGCGGATGCGGAATCCGACGCCACCGCCCGCGCCAGTAACCCGCTCACGCCTGAGGATTGGACTCACGGCCGAACAGTCACTTGCGATCCCGAGCAGGCCGACACCTCAGCCACAGGAAGGATCGACGCTTCGTAATATTCACCTCAATGGACGACTACTCCGACCGGTTCGACCGGCTCCTTCGCACGCGGCACCAGCGCGACGGCGATCGCTCCCAGGACCGCGACAGCACTGAACAGATAGAAGTTCCACGCTGCGTCGAGGCCCACCCCGAGAAGGACACCGCCGATCACGGGCCCCAGCACCGCGCCGATACGTCCAATCCCCAAGGTCCAGCCGAGCGCCGTCGCCCTGCTCCGAACCGCATAGAACGAGGTCACGTATACGTTCATGAGATTGGCCGTTCCAATCGAGCCGACGCCCGCAACGGCGACAAGAGCCAAGTTGGCGGCGAGCGGCAGGCGCAGGCTCAGCAGCACGAGCGCGATGGACGCGGCCCCGAAAGCAACGAGGAGCACGGTGCGTGACCCGAAACGATCGGCCAGCCGGCCTGCCAGCACCGCACCGACGGCGGCCCCGCCGTTGAACGCCACCAGCATCCAGAGACCCGATCCGAGCGGGTAACCCGACGCTCGCATCACCTCGGGGATCCACGTCGTCAGTCCATAGATGAGGAGGAGGGCGCAGAACATCGCGGCCCACAGGACGAGCGTCCGGACCAACTGGCCGGCTCGGAACAAATCGGCCGCAGGAGTACGCCCGTCGCGCGGCTGCTGCGCTTCCTCAACCGCTGCAGCGAGGGTTTCCTCATGCAGGTTCAGACGCTGGGTGAGCCGACTGGCCTCCTCGTCGCGGCCCCGTGAGCGGAGATAGGCGGCTGACTCGGGCAGGTATTTGATCGCGAGCGGGACCAGCGTCACCAGCGGCAGGGCACCGAGTACGAACATGGCCCGCCAGCCGAACGCTGGGATAAGCGGGATGGCGACCAGTGCTGCCACCACACCCCCCACGGAGTATCCGGTGAACATCAGGGTGAACACCAGATTCTTGCGCGCGGGGCGAGTGTATTCGAGGATGAGCGCGCCGACGGTGGGCATTGCGCCACCCAACCCGATTCCGGCCAGGAGCCGGGTCAGCCCGAGAATCTCCGGTGACGGCGAGACTGCGGAGATCATCATCATCGTGCTGAACCCGAGCATCGAGCCGATCGCGCACCAGCGGCGGCCGATGATATCGGTGAGCGTGCCAACCCCGAGCGCCCCGATGATCATCCCGACGAGCGCGAGTCCGCCGATTATTCCGGCGCCGGAGGGGGTCAACCCCCAGTCCTCGTCGTCGAGCAGCGAGGGGACCACGGTGCCGTACATGACCAGGTCGAAACCGTCGAAGAACATCACCAGCCAGCACAGCCAGACGACGAGCGCCGGTGCCGACCTCGGTCGACCGGAGCCCTCGCTCGCTGCCGGGAGGCCGGCGCCTCGTGAGATTCGTGTCTGCGACATCGCGTTCCTTCCCGCATGCTTCTCGGCCGCGTCCTTCACCCGAGGTGTTCGAGCAGGGACTTGCGCGCCTCCGTGCTCTCGATCAGCGACATGTGGCGTACATCGGCGAGCACATGGAGTTCCGACCCGGCGATGCCTTCGTGAAGCTGCAGCGCCATCGACGGTGGGGTGGCGTAGTCGTCCTCCCCCACGAGCACCAGTGTGGGTGCCACGATCTCCGCGAGACGGTCGGCGTCACTGTAGCCGCCGAGTGCCCGACACGCGGCCGCGTGCGCCCGAGAGTTCGTCGCGACGAAGATGGCCGACACGCGGTCGACCTCTACGGGATCCCGGCTGATGAAGTCAGGTGAGAACCACCTGTCCACTTGGAACGCGAGTTGTTGAGGCCTCGGGACGGAAACTGCCTTGTCGGCCCGCTCCGCCCAGGCCGACTCCTTCTCGGGTCCGTAATCGGCAGTCGTGTCCGCGAGCACCAGTCGGGTAACCAGATCGGGATGCCGAACGGTCAGCGCAATTGCCGTGCACCCGCCCATCGACAGTGCGGCTACGTGCGCCGGGCCCACGTCGAGGTGTTCGATCAGCGCTGCCACGTCCTCTGCCAGTTCGGGAACTGTGAACGGCTCACCGTTCCACACCGAATTTCCGTGTCCGCGGGCATCCGGTGCGACCACTCGGAAATTGGGTACGAGCTGATCAATCAACGTCCGCCAGATCTCCCCCGATGCGGCAAGGGGGTGCAAGAGCACAACGAGCGGGCCTGTTCCCTCATCGAGGTAGTGGCATTTGCCCCAGGGCCGTTCGAGCATCGGCATCACATTGCTCCCGTCATCCGGTGCGCGGCCAGCCGCACGGCCGCGAGGATCTCTGGATAGGAGGCGCAGCGGCAGATGTTGCCCTCCAGGTGTTCGCGGATCTCGTCATCGGAGGGGGATGGGTTCTCGGCCAGCAGTTCCTTGGTCATCAGCACGAAGCCCGGGATGCAATAGCCGCATTGCATGGCATTGCACTCGACGAAGGCACTGACCACGATGTCGTCCGCCGGAAGGCCGTCCGCCGTGGTGAGCGCTTTTCCGTCGTAGCGTGCCGCGTTCGCCATACACGATGAGACGCTCATCCCCTCGCACAGCACGGTGCACGCGCCGCAGGCTCCGACGCCGCAGCCCTCTCGGGCGCTGGTCACGCCGACGCGCCCACGCAGCGCGTCGAGCAACAGTTCCTGATCCCCTACCGAGACGTGGTGGGCGGTCCCGTTGACCTCGAGGTTGATGGACTTCACGGTGTCCCTCCGTTGTCGAGTGCGGTGAGAATTGATTCTGGTGTCAGGGGCAGGCGGGTCAACCGGATACCCAGCGCGTCGCGAATGGCGTTCGCATAGGCGGGGGCTACCGCCAGAATCCCGGTTTCCCCGACACCCTTGGCCCCGAAGGGCCCGTCGCGGTGGGCGTCTTCGATGATGATCGGTGTCAACCGCTGTGGGGTGTCCTTGATCGAGGGCAGCTGGTAGTCGAGCAAGGTGCCGTTGACCATTTGCCCCTTGTCGAAGACGAGCTGGTCGAAGAAGGTGTGGCCGATGCCCATGATGGCGGCTCCCGTCAGCTGTTGCTCCACGAGAGTGGGGTTGATGGCCTTGCCGACGTCGCCGGCCACGGCCATGTGCTCGGTCGTCACGCGGCCGGTGGCGGTATCCACCGCGATCCGGACGCCGACCGCACCCGCGAACCAGTGTTCGGTGACCTTCTCCGAGAGGCCGGTCGCCTTGTCGTAGGGATGCCACCAGCTGTTGAAGTTCTCGGACGAGGTGACGGTGGCGCCACGGGCTCCGAACCTGCGGTGCACGACATCTGGCAGGGTGACCAGCACCGTGCCGGCACCGTCGCAGACACCGCCGTCGGTGAGCTGGAGCTCTGCGGCATCGCGCGAAAGTTGCTCTGCTGCGAGGGCAAGGAGTCGAGCGCGCATCTCCTCGGCCACCAGCCGCACCGCATTGCCGGTGTGGTAGGTCGAGCGGCTCCCCGCGGTGATCGTGTCGTACGGTGTCGCGTCGGTGTCGGCCTGGACAACGTGGATACGGGTCGACGGGATGCGCAGGACTTCACCGGCGATCTGCGCCATCATCGTGTCGGCGCCCTGGCCCATGTCGACAGTACTGATCAACAGAGTTGCCGAGGCGTCCTCATTGAAGTTCAGCGTCGCATTGGCGACGGTGGGGGTGAGCACCGCCTTCATTCCCACCGCGATGCCCTTGCCGTACCGGATTCGCCCATTGCTCTTCGGAGTCGGCCCGGTCCACTCGATCGCCTCGGCGACACCATCGAGGCACCGAAGGAAATCGGCGCTGTGCATGGGGGTTCCCATGCTCGCGACGTCACCTTCACGCAGAAGGTGTCGGCGACGGAACTCGTACGGGTCCTCGCCCAGTTTGTGTGCGAGCTCGTCGATCACGGTTTCATGCGCCCAGGTCACCTGAGGCACACCGAAACCGCGGAACGGGCCGGCCGAGATCTTGTTGGTGTAGATGCAGCGAGACAGCACTTCGACATTGCCGATCCGGTAGGGACCGGGCACGACCATGCCGGATTTCGCCGTGATGCGTGGGCCGACGTCGGCGAACGCGCCGGTGTCGTAGCGCAGATCGGCGGTCGAGGCCACGAGGTTACCTGCGGCGTCGGCCGACAGTTTTGCGGCCACTGTCGCGCCGTGACGCGTGGTGAGTTGAAAGGCCTCTTCGCGGGTTGTCGGGATATGCACCCGGCGCTGGAACTTCCACGCCAGTGCAGCCGCGAGCGGCTCCAACCGGTCATACATTTTGGCACCGAACCCACCCCCGAGGGCGCGAGTACGCACGCGAACGCGCGACAGGGGAAGATCGAGGAGATCGGAGGCCATCTGTCGGACATACGACGGGGTCTGCGTCGTTGTGAGAATTTCCAGGCGTCCACTGTCGACCCAGGCCGACGTAACGGGCAGCTCGATGGTGACGTGGTGCGTGGGCGGCGCGTACATCGTCGCCTCGACGGTCGTCACAGCGGACGAGTGCGCCTTCCGCGCATCACCTTTCACCTGCCGGTACTCGTAGGCCACGTTCGTCTCGCGCACACCGGAAAGGTGTGCCAGATCAGCGAACACGGATGAGGGACGCAGCTCTTGATGGACGTAGACGTCACCGCGGAGTGCATCGTCGGTGTCGTAGACAGGTGGAAGCTCATCGTATTCGACGACGATCTCGTCGGCCGCGGCGCGCGCAGTAGCGATATCGGCGGCGAGGACTGCGGCAACCGGTTCGCCGGCGTAACGCACTTTCTCCACGGCGAGCGACGGCTGATCGGCGAACGCCGGGCCGGTGAACATGCGGTCCCCGAAGTCCTTGTAGAGGTCCTGCCCGGTGACGACCGCGATTACACCTGCCACGCGCTCGGCGGCAGTGACATCGATGTGGACAATGCTCGCGTGCGGCTGAGTGCTGCGGTGGATCGCTACGTAGGCAGTTCCGACTGGGACCGGCTCATCGCCGACATACCGAATCGTCCCGCGGACCCGGCCCACGGCATCGAAGCGTTTGCGCCGGGCTCCGACGCCCTCGAGATGGCCGACCGATTCTTCCGCGCTTACGACCACCGGTTCGCAAGGGTTCGTCTGAACCTCAGACATGATGCAACTCCTTCATCACTGCGCGTACCCCGTCTTCGACGGCGACTCGGCCCAGCCGTGTCTTGTATGCGACACCACCGCGAATGTCCTCGATGGGATCGATGGCCGTACTCGCGATGTCGAGGGCTGCGTCGACCACGTCCTGGTCGGACATGTCGGACTCGATATCGAACGCCAGATATCGAGTGGTAGGGGCCAGGGCGCCGAGTCCGATCCGGAGTTCGGTGTATTCACCGGGAACGGCGAGCACGGCAGCCGAGGCACAAGGCCAATCGTTCTCGGCCAGACTGCTGTACTTCACGAATGCTCCGGCCGCGCCTGCCGGCTGGCGCGGAATGTGTATTCCGGTGATCAATTCGTCGGGTTGGACCTCGGTGACCTGGAAGTCGACGAAGAACTCCCGGGCGTACACCTCCCGCGTTCCCCGCACCGAACTCAGCATCACGGTCGCATCGAGCACCATCAGTGCGGTGGGCGGGTCGAGCCGGTAATCGCCGTGGGCGATATTGCCACCAACACTGGCGGTGTTGCGCACTCGCGGATTCGCGACCTTCGCGTACGTCGACGCAGCGAGGGGCACGGCGGACACGATCCGTTCATCGCGCTCCATCTGCCGCAGGGAGACGAGCGGTCCGACCATGACCGCCTCAGGTGTCACCGAGATCTCCCGCAGTCCTGGCACGGCACTGATGTCGATGAAGTGCTCGGTGAACAGAATTCCTTGCTTGAGTAGGATCTGGATCGCTGTTCCGCCGCCGTACACCATGGTGTCGTCGAGATCGTGCAGGAGACCGAGTGCTTCCTCGAGTGTGTCAGGTGTATGGAAGGTCGCCATCAGCGGCCGCGCTTCCAGGTGCCGACGATGATTCCCCACGCAAACGCGGCGGCTGCCACCGCCACCAGGAAGGGCAGGTCCTCGCGGCGACCATTGGTGGAAACGCCGCCTGCGATCGCCGGGACGGTGAGTTCCGAAGGCTGGGAGACCTTTTCGGCGGTCGTTCCGTCTGTCGCCGCGGCCAGCAGCACCTTCTTCTTGGCCGGCTTGCTCCCGGAATGTGGCACCGGACGGCCGGCGCAGACCGCCGCCAAGTTCTCAGCGAACTGGCGTTCCACTTCGACGCTGCGGCGTCGGATGACGGCCTCGCCCAGACGACCGAGCTTGCCCCACATCGCTATTTCGAATTCGTACTCGACGACCGACGCTTCACCCTGGGGTGTGATTCGGACGCTGGCGTCAATCTTTATCGTGCTCCCCAGCCGGCGATCTTCGCCTTTGAGTACCGCGTTCACGGTCGCGGCGCCGTCGTCGCCCTTTTCCTCCATCGAGGTAATCACCGCAGAGAACGCGGCCTTGAACTTCACATGGGAAATTTCATTGGTCAGCGTGCCACGGTAGGTCGTCTCATCGACCTGCTCGAACTCCTCACAGCCAGGCAGGCACTCCCGCATGGTGGCGGGATCGAAGAAGAGAGCGACGACCTTGTCGGGCGCTGCGGGTACCTCGAAGCGAGAAGAGAATTTCATGAGCAAACCCAATCCGTATTGTGTCCTTTACTGAGGACGATATGTCTTCCCTGCAAGACAGTCAAGGGTTCGTGTCGGATCGTCAGAAACACCCGCGTAGGTGTATTCGTTGCCTCACCCTGAAAAAGCCCGGCAGAGGCGTGTCGGTCTGACGAGCTGTGGCACACGACTGGCTGAAACCGTGACCACGCGCGCAAGACACTACGTACAGCGTTGACCTCAACTGATGCGACGAACGACGGAACGACACCTCTGCAGAGTCGTTGCCGCTCAATTAAATATGTGGTCCGCAACCCCACAGCGTCCAACGTCAGATCCAGGCGAGTGAGTCAACGAATCAGACTTCGCGGGCATCCTGACATGAAGCAGCAGCGAGGGCGCAGTTGAAGTCTCCGCGTCCGTCACACGATCTGTCGACGCCGAGCCGCGCCGGGCGAGATCAAGACTTGTCGATCAGTCGGGTCATCTTCCCCTCGGCGAAGAGGAGGGGACGACCGGCATGAGCGGACGCATCCACGTCGAGGACCTCCGCCAACATCAGCTGGTGATCGCCTGCCGGGACGACGGAGTGCAGTCGAGTGTGAAAGGTCATCACCGCCGCCTCGATCACTGGTATCCCATGGCCGGAGAGCGACCACTCGAGGGAATCGAACCTTCGTTCGAGCGGGAGTCGAAAACTGTCCGGCGTGGTCCTATCGTCCTGATCGAGCACCGAGAACGAATGGCGGTCGAGGCCCGACAGCACTGAAAACGTTGTCGAGCTGTTGTCTCCGAAAAATCCGACCAGCCGCGGGTCCAGCGACACGGTGGTGAAGGTCCCGACTACCATTCCGACCGGAGCGTCATCTCGCATCCCCGCCGCCACGACGACCGTTGTGGGAAGCAGTCGGCAGAGTTGCCTGAAGTGTGTCGCATCGATTCGACTCGGGCCTGCTTGTGTTGTAGTCATGGATACGGGTCGCTTTCGGTCAGCAGCCGGCTGGTTCGACGACGAGTCCGGTGGGTTGTTCTTTCAGACGTCAATTCCTGCAGTGGATCAGTGTGGGCCGATCGGCTCCAGGCCAAGTTGTTCCTGGCCGAACATGGCGTAGATGCCATCGACGTCCAGGGTCACGTGGCGGCTCCCCGCTACGACGTCGCGCCAGAACCGCTGCAAGGGCACGTTCAGCGAAGTAGCAGAGGCACTGGCCCCTTCTACCAGGATCGTTACCGCATCGAGCGCCTGACGGGTCGCGAATCCGATGTCTCGGCGCAGGCGGACCCGCTCCTCGACGGACACGTCTTCGCCAGCCCGCACACGGGTCTCGTGACCCTCTAGATCCGTCAGAAGCAGAGCCATCGCTGCGTCGATGCGCGCCGCTGCATCGCCGATTCTGGCCTGGATGAACGGGTTGGCGGCCGCCGGAGCAGATGATCCGGCCTTGAGCGACGTTTTAACCTTTGTACGCATCGTGTCCACGAACCAGTCGAGTGCACCTTGGGCTGCGCCCAATAGCGGCGCAACCAGGATGACGCCTCCGAGTGTGGAGAAATTCCAGCGTGCCATCTCATTGCCCGGAATTTGGTGGCCGGGCGCCGCCTCGAGCGTGATGTCGTCCAATCGCACGACCCGACGGTGCGGCACGAACAGCGGCTCCTTGCGAATCAACGTCTTACTACCCGACCCGGCGAGGCCAGCGACCTGCCAGCTGTCCTGATCGATCTCGAGGTCCTTCACCTCGACCATGAACCAGG
This sequence comes from Rhodococcus sp. LB1, assembly GCF_001583455.1. Lineage (NCBI taxonomy): Bacteria > Bacillati > Actinomycetota > Actinomycetes > Mycobacteriales > Nocardiaceae > Rhodococcus > Rhodococcus sp. LB1. Next base: position 36,203 of record NZ_LTCZ01000405.1, read on the forward strand.
TGGTGACCGGCGCTCCGTCGAACTTGGTGACGGCGGAGACCACGGCCCAGTCCGAGTTGTCGGAGTTGCTGGAATAGCCCCAACTTCCCCAGATCTCGTAGCCTCCGTCGACCTCACGCGCCTTACCGGTCGGGATCCCGGAAAGACAGACGAGGTTGTCGGGCGAGTTTCCCCAAATCTCCTCCTGGACCTCCAGGGGCCAATAACTGGCGAACCATGAACACGAGTTCCCGACCAGCACCGCCCACCCCGTGCTGCCGCATCCCCTGCCCAGCTCGAACCCCACCTCGAGCCACGTGGTCGGCCCAGTCTCAAACCCTCCGAACCGCCGAGGTTGGCAAAGGCGGTGCAAGCCAGCCTCCTTGATCAGACGCGTAGTCTCTTGTCCGACCCTCCCTTCGTCCTCGGTCTTCCTTGCCGAGGCTGCGAGCACCGGCCGGAGTGCCCGAGCTCGCTCGAGGAGTTCGCCCTCACGCGGGGCGATGTCGAGTTCCGTTGCAAGCGAGATACCCAAGGTATTTCTGCCCTTCTAGTGTAAACAAACGGTTGATGTAAATAATCGACGCTATGTCCCACATAGGAGACACCATGTCCATCATGCAGGCCATTTGATCGAGGCGTCAAGGGTTACAATTCCCCTCGTCGATCTGCAATTTGCCGAAATTCATTGCTGCACAGTCATTCTTCGATTGGCAACAATCCGTCGCCGTCGTCGGTGCGCGGCGTGAGAGGCCAAGGGGGCGCCTACACAGAAATTCTCGAACACGAGCGTGACGGCATGTGTTCGTAATCGGAACACTTGCCTTCGACAGGACAGGGCATTGTGAACCAAGTCACTACGATGGGTGTTGGTCTGGCACGCACGCCGACACGTCGACTGCGCCTGCAGAACATCAATTGAATCAAGTTTTGACGCGGAGAACACGTCTGTCGGCGGGTTCCACAGGAAGGGATCAACTAGTGTCGTCACTGAAGACCGGCCCGGAGCGAGACGTTCGAGACGTCGGAGCTGTATTGACCGAAGAGCAACTCGGCCACATCCGGCATTTCGACAATCTGTCACGGCAATTGCTGAATGACTGGTCGATGATGCAGGGCAAGGGTATTGGACAGTTCGATTTCGGCGCGATTCGGTTCCAGGTCGCTTACATGGCGTACGGGCTCGCACTTGCTCACGTCCATCGGTTGCCTAACGCGCCGGGGGTGTTCAAACCCGTCTTCGAACGTTTGATCGAGAAGATTCTGCTGCCCGAAGCGTGGTTGTACTGGCGCGACGTCAGTCGGGGTGGTGCGGTATTCAACGCCCACCTGGCGGAGAAGTACCGCGAGGAGTGGAACCCGGTCGCCCGTGACAACATCATGTACAGCGCCTATGTGCAGTCCATGTCGCTGATGTATCACTACCTCTTCGGTGACGACCGATATGCGCAGCCCGGCGCGCTGGCCTTCGACTATTGGTCCTTCTTCTGGGGCGGAGAGCCGAAGCATTTCGAGTATGACGAGAACTCCCTCAACGAGCATCTGTATTGGCAGATGGTCGAGAGCGGTTATCTCGGCGTCGCCTGCGAGCCCAACTGCACCTTTCAGATCTGTAATCAGCCGGCGATTCTCGGTTTCCGCATGCATGATCTGGTGACCGGCGAGAATGTGGCGGCCGAGGTCACCCGCAGCTACGAGCAAGCTTGGGCACAATTGGGCAGGCTCGATTCGACCGGTCATTACAACATGATGCTCACGCAGGACTCCGGCACCGTCTTCCCCAACGAGTCGGCCGCCCCGTGGATCGACGCCTGGTGCGGAACGCTGATGAACACGTGGAACACCGAGTTCGTCCACTCCCATTACCCCCAGCAGATCCAGGACCTGGTGGTCGAGGGCCCGGATGGCACGAAGTCCGTGCGTACCCCACCCGACTTGCAGGTGATGGGTCAGACCGTCATCAACGACACGTGCGACTTCGGGTGGGTCGCGACATGGGCATCGGAGATGGGCGACACGGCCACCCTGGACGGGCTCCTCGCTCACGCCGACCGCTTCATGAAGCCGACGTGCCGGGACGGCGGTCTGTTCTACCCGCGAAATGACACCGAAGCCGACGACAACGGCAATCGCACCATCGTCGAGCCGTTAACCGGCAACGCTCTCCTGGGGTATGCCCGCCTGAATGTCCCGGACGGCATGCGGAAGCTGTATAACGAGCCGTGGGGCCCGGAGCATTTCACCGAACCGGCACTCACCGCCGTCTCGGGTGACATCGCGGTGAGCCAAGCACGCTTCTCCTCGGCTTCGAATGTGCTGACCTTCCGCGTCCAGCGACATGGTGATCGAGACGGAGACGGGTCGATCGTGCTGGGCAACGTCGCCGACAGGCGGCAGTGGTCCTTGACGGAGAACGGTGTGATCGTCGCTACCGGTCGAGCGGGCGAACCGATCACGTCGGACCAGCCATCCGACGGGCCCGTCGAGATCGATCACGTCGAGGGTGGTGTCAGAGTCCGGGTGCCTGCCGGTGCACCGCGCACATTTCTTCTCGAGGTGTCCCCACAATGAGGGAGGCGGCCATGACAATGGATGAGGGTACGAGCAGGCCCGCCGGACGACATATCGGGGGAAACTTCGATCTCGTCGACCACGATGGGCGCGCGGTCACCGAGAAGTCCTACCGCGGTAGCTATGCGGTGATCTTCTTCGGCTTCACGCACTGCAAAATGGTGTGCCCGCGCGCTCTGCACCGCCTGTCGACGGTGCTCGATCGCCTGGGACCGCTGGCCGACCGGGTGCAGCCGCTCTACATCACCGTCGACCCGGAGCGGGACTCTCCGGAGGTGATGAGAGAGTTTCTCTCCTCTGACTATCCGCGGTTCACAGGCCTGACCGGCTCAGCAGCGCAAATCGAGAAAGCGAAGAAATCCTTCCGCGTGTTTTCCACGACGGTCTCCGACCCGGACGATCCGGACAGCTACCAAATGCCGCACTCGGCGTTCACTTATGTCCTCGGCCCGGATGGGTCGTACGTCACGCACTTCACCGATGCCGTCGACGAGGATGATTTGGTGTCCCGGCTGTCGTCGCTGCTGCGGTGATATTTGCACGCGGCCGGCGCCCGGACGGCTCGACGTCCGCGCGCCGCTGACGGCAGTCGACCAAGCGAGGTCCGAAAGTCCGATGCACGCCCACCCACTGATCCAGACGCTCATGGTCGTCGGCCTTGTCGGTGCGGCACTGCCCCTTTTCTGTGGGCAGTGCCGCACGCTCGAGGTATGGGTTGCGCACCTGGCGATGGTGGTGGTGATGGCGACAATGTTCATCCCGGGCGGCTGCGCAGGGTGGGTAAGTGTGCTCGCCGGGTGCGTTCTGCTCGCTCTGGCGATGTGGGTGACCTCCGACATCGCGGATCGCTCGACCGCTCTTCCCTGCGCTGCAGACCTGACGGCGATGTCGTTGATCCTTGTGTTCGTTTCGCCGACCGTGTCCTATTCGGATGCGGTACCCCGATTAGACGACAGTTATCCGGGTTCCCTCCACGCCCATCACTTAGCAGGTGGGGCGACGACGACCATCACTTCCTGGCTTGGCCCACTCGTCTTGATGTGCTGGGCGGGAATTGTGCTATATCCCCTCTTCGCGCGCCGCCGCGAACCGACCGGTCGACATGCGAAGATCACTGCCGCCTCGGGCATACTGATGCTGACCGGAATGGTGCCGATTGCAGCATGACGAGCAACAATGAATAAACCGCCCGATACGCGGAATTCGGGTGAGTGGAGCACAAGATGACGACACCTGAGCAGGACCCGAACCAGCCGACTCGGCGTCGACCGGAAATCGAACTCGCGTGGCGCCGCGCGACGATGAGTGGTCTCGATCCCGGCATGGAGGTTCGCGAAACCGCGATCACCGATGTGGAGACACGCAGCACCCTCTCGATCGCCGCCGGACCCGTCTTGGACAAAATGGTCGATGAATTGGCAGACACCCGGTTCTCGATTCTCCTTGCCGACCGAACCTCTCGTATCGTCGACCGCCGTGTCACGAGCAGCGCGATCGGCCGGGCACTCGACCGTGTCCTCGCCGTTCCCGGATTCCAATATCTGGAAGAGGTGAGTGGAACGAACTCGTTGGCCACCGCCTTCGAGCTCCGCCGTCCGATTGCTGTGACCGGGGAGGAGCACTTCCTCGAAGCGCTGCGCTGTTTCTGCTGCTACGGAGTCCCGATCATCCATCCGGTCACCCACCGACTCGAGGGGGTCATCGACGTCTCCGGCCCCGTCGCCGACGCGACCACCCTGCTGGGGCCGTTCCTGATGCGGGCGGCCCGCGACATCGAAGAACGCCTTCTCGAAGGATCGCGGGTGGCTGAGAAACAACTGCTCGCCGAGTTCCAAGCCCACGCGAGCCAACGACGGTACGCGGTGGTCGCCCTCGGCGAGAACCTCGTACTGACGAACACCGCGGCCGTCGACCTCGTCAAGGGATCCGATCATGTCGCCCTGCGAGCCCTTGCAGCGGATCTTCCCGGCACTGCGCCCGTCGAACGTTCACTCACCCTCGCCTCCGGTACCGAAGTGTCCGTCCGGGCCCGGGCCGTCAGCGGAAGTCACGGTGGCGCCCTCTTCGAGATCACCAAAGAGGCTACGGCCGGTCCGCGCGGGACCGGGCCGGGCCGTGCACCGGCGAGCAACACACCGAAAACTAGCTCATCCTCCACCGGACTGTCCCGGACCATCTTGATTACCGGGGAAGCGGGAACCGGGAGAACCGCCACAGCACGGACGATGTCCGGCGCAGACTGCACGGTTTTCGATGCCGCCGACGCGATCGAGGACGAAAAACAGTGGTTCCTCCACGTGCGGTCAGCGTTACGCGAGGACGACACACGGGTTGTGATCGACAATCTCCACGCCCTCAGCCCATGGTTGGCCGATCAACTCACCGCCCCCGTGCGAGTCAGCCGCAACCAGGTAGTCCTCACCAGCGCGCCCCTCACCGAACTCGGCACCGCCCACCGCGCTCTCGCCTCGTTGGCGTTGACTCGGCACGATCTGCAACCTCTGCGCAGCTATCCACACAAGCTCGCTTCGGTGGCGACATCCGTTCTGGCAGAGATACTTCCCGATTCGGCTGTCGAGCTCGCCCCGTCCGCCCTCCAGCTTCTCGCTGCACAACCGTGGCCGGGTAACATCCGCGAATTGCGTGCAGTTCTCCAGTACGCCGCTCGCGGCCGAGAACGCGGAATGATCATCGAATCTGATCTCCCCGAATCGGTGCGGATGAACACCCCGTCGGGCCGGACACTGACCTTGATGGAGACCGCCGAACGCGATGCCATCGTCGCCGCCTTGCGTGCGTCCCACGGGAACAGAGCTGCTGCAGCCACGGAACTCGGCATCGGACGGACGACCCTCTATGCCCGTCTGCGCCGGTACGGCATCACGGATGCCGAACCACGGACCAGTGTTCGTAATCGGAACAGTTCAACGGTCCGTGATCGACGAATGTGAGTAGAGCCACTCCAAGCGGGGAGTGGTCTCCTACTCACAAAGGACGAATCTGGTGACCGTTCAAGCCCAGTCCCGAGTCCACCTCGACGCGCAGTTCCCGATGACGATCGGCGGTGAGGCCGTCACCACCGAAAGCACCGCACCGGTATACAACCCGGCAACCAAAGAGACCATCGCCCGCGTGCCGGTCGCCTCCCGAGCCGACCTCGATGCCGCCGTCGCGGCAGCAAAGGCGGCATTCGTCACCTGGTCTGCGACGCCGCTCGAGGAGCGTCAGTCGATCGTGGCGGCAATCGGTGACCGGCTCGAGGCGCACGCCGAGGAATTCCTCGCACTACTGACCGCCGAACAGGGTAAGCCCCGGCCGATGGCGGAGTGGGAGGTGTACGGCTCCGTGGCGTGGTTCCGGGAGATCGCCACCCAATCGTTGCCCGAGGAGATCCTCGTCGACGACTCCGAACGCCGGGTCATCAGCCGCCACACCCCGCTCGGCGTGGTCGGCGCGATCGTGCCGTGGAACTTCCCGATCCTGTTGGCGGTGTGGAAAATCGCGCCGGCATTGGTTGCCGGCAACACGATCATCGTCAAACCGTCCCCGTTCACCCCGCTGTGCGACCTCAAGTTGGTCGAACTCGTTCAGGACCTTCTTCCCCCCGGTGTTCTCAGCGCGGTCAGCGGCGACGACGACCTCGGCAAGTGGATGACCGCACATCCCGATATCGCCAAGATCGCCTTCACCGGCAGCACGGAGACGGGGCGCCATGTGATGAGCTCGGCCGCCGGCACCTTGAAACGGATCACCCTCGAACTCGGTGGCAACGACCCGGCGATCGTGCTCGGCGACGTCGATCCAGCGAAGGTCGCTCCGCAGATCTTCTGGGCCGCCTTCCAGAACAACGCCCAGTTCTGCAACGCCGCCAAACGCATCTACATTCACGACAGCGTCTATGACGCGGTGCGCGACGAGTTGGTCAAGTACGCGCGAACCGTCAAGGTCGGCAACGGCACTGATACCGACACACAACTCGGCCCGATCCAGAATCTGCAGCAGTACGAGAAGGTCGGCGAATACTTCGGCGATTGCACGGCGAACGGATACACCTTCGCTCTCGGCGGGCAGATCGACCCGAACGCGGACGGGTGGTTCGTTCCCGTCACCCTGGTCGACAACCCGCCCGAGGACTCCCGCCTCGTCGCCGAGGAGCCGTTCGGCCCGATCCTGCCGCTGCTGCGGTGGACGGACGAGGCCGACGTGATCGCCCGGGCCAACGACACCATCTGGGGACTCGGCGCAACGGTGTGGGGCGAGGATCTCGAGGCCATCGAGCGGATCGGGCGTCAGCTCGAGGCAGGCACCGTCTGGCTCAACGAGGTGCACCAGTACTCCCCGCATCAGGTGTTCGGCGGACACAAGCAGTCCGGCATCGGCGCCGAGAACTCCCTGCACGGGCTCGCCGAGTACACCAACCACCAGAGCATCACCCTCAACAAGGCGCGAAACGCCGTCTCCTGACCGCACCGACAATCGCCTGCGCCGATACCGCGCCTGACCACAAAGGAACTTTCTTGATGGACACCACCGCTGCCGTGCTGCGCTCCGCCGACGGCCCGCTCACGCTCGAGACGTTGCACATCGACGCCCTGCACCCGCATGAGGTCCTCGTCCGAGTCGTCGGATCCGGAATCTGCCACACCGACCTCGGCGTCATCGCCGGCCACCAACCCGAGCAGTCTCCGATCGTGTTGGGCCACGAAGGCTCGGGCATCATCGACGCCGTCGGAGCCGAGGTCACCACCCTCGCGCCGGGCGATCACGTGGTGCTCTCCTACAATTTCTGCGGCCAATGTGACAACTGTGTCGAACACAACGTGCCCATGCACTGTCGGCAGTTCGTCGAACTCAACCTCGTCGGTGCCCGCATCGACGGCACCACCGCACTGGCCCGCGGCGACGAACCCATCCGTGGCCACTTCTTCGGCCAATCCTCCTGGGCGGCCCACGCCGTCGCCAACGAGCAGAACTGCGTCAAGGTATCCCGCGACCTACCCCTGGAACTGCTCGGCCCCCTCGGGTGCGGCATTCAGACCGGCGCCGGCGCGGTCCTGAACACCCTGCGGCCCGAAGCCGGCTCCTCTATCGTCATCTTCGGTGTCGGATCGGTGGGCCTGGCCGCACTGCTCGCCGCGGTGGCCGCCGACTGCGGCACCATCATCGCCGTCGACATCCAGCAGTCCCGACTCGAGCAGGCCACCAAGCTCGGCGCCACCCACACCATCAACTCGGCCACCGAGGACGTCGTCACCCGGGTCCGTGACATCACCGGCGCCGGCGCCCAGTACTCGGTCGACTGCATCGCGCTGCCGCCGGTGCTGCGGAGCGCTCTCGAATGCCTGCAGTCCCCCGGCGTCTGCGCCACCGTCGGCTTCCAGGGCATGTCCAACGAGATCACACTCGATCAGGGGCATCTGCTCTTCGGTCGCACCCTGGTCGGCGTCATCGAAGGCGACGCCATCCCCAACGAGTTCGTCACCCGCATGATCGACCTGTACCAGGCCGGTCGCTTCCCCTTCGACGAACTGATCACCACCTTTCCCTTCGAACGAATCAACGACGCCCTCGACGCCGTTCACCGCGGCGAGGTCACCAAGGCCGTGTTGACCTTCGACACCACCACCGGCCCAGTCGAAGGTGCAAAGCAGTGAACGATCTCCCCGCCGCGGCGCTCCCCTCGACCGGCCCCGGTCAGATCCTCCCGTTCGCCGCCGCCCGCCACCCCGACAAGGTCGGGTTGGTGGTCGGTGCCCGCCGGCTGACCTACCGGGAACTCGACCGACTCTCCGACGATGTCGCAGCCTCCCTGCGAACCCGGGGTATCGGAGCTGGGGACGTGGTCTCGTTATACGGTCAGAACAGCTGGGAATGGATCGTCAGTTACCACGGCGCCCTCAAAGCCGGCGCCGTGGTCAACCCCGTCAACGTAATGCTCACCGGCCCGGAACTGTCCTACGTCCTAGGCGATTGCAACGCGAAAGTGGTATTCGCCGGGCCGGGACAGGCACAGACCGCAGCCGGTGCCCTCGCCGCGGTTTCGTCGGTCGAGTTGTTCTCCGTCTTCGACACTGCCGGTGACGCATTCGTACCGCAGAACGCCGTCCCCTGGACCCGGTTCCTGGCCTCGGTACAAGGCATGCCGGCCCCGCCGGCACCGGAGGTGACACCGAAAGATCTGTGCTGCATCGGATACACCTCGGGGACCACCGGTCACCCGAAAGGAGCGATGCAGACGCACCAGGCTGTCTTGCTCAACTGTGCCCTGACCGCGACCATGCACGGCCGGCGCGACGACGACATCGTGGTCACCGCGCTTCCCGCCGCCCACGTCTACGGAAACGTCGCCATCAACAGCACGTTCCTGGCCGGCGGCACGGTGGTGTTGATGGAACGGTTCGACGCAGGTCAGGCACTACACCTGATCGCTACCGAGAACGCCACCCTGTTCGAAGGTGTCCCCGCCATGTACTCGATGATGCTGGCCGACCCGACATTCGAGACCGCCCAACTGTCGAGTCTGCGCAAGAGCACCATCGGCGGACAGACCTTCAGCCCGAGCCTGGCAGAACGCTGGCAGAGGCGAGTCGCCGGGCCGATGCTGGAACTGTGGGGGATGACCGAAATCGCCGGGCTCGGCACCACGCACTCCGTCTACGCTCCCCCCGTCCCGGGATCGATCGGAGTCTCCCTACCCGGCATCGAGATCAAGATCGCCCCCATGGACGGCAGCGTGGATGAAGTGCCCGTCGGCACCCCCGGCGAACTCGTCGTGCGCGGACCACTGGTCATGACCGGATATTACGGCCGCCCAGACGCCACCGCCGAAGTCCTCAGCCCCGACGGGTGGCTTCGCACCGGTGATGTCGCCTACACCGACGACACCGGCCACTACTTCGTGGTCGACCGACTCAAGGACATGATCCTCACCGCCGGATACAACGTCTACCCGGCCGAAATCGAACGCGTGATCAGCGCACACCCCCAGGTGACAATGGTCGCCGTCGGCAAACGGCCGGACGAGGTGAAAGGTGAGGTCGCAGTGGCCTACATCGTGACCCCACCCGACAGCGACCTCGACAGCGCATCGATCTTGGAATACTGCCGAGAGCACCTCGCCGCCTACAAACGCCCACGGGAAGTCGTCTTCGTCGACGCCCTCCCGACGACATCCTCAGGAAAGCTGATGCGGCGCAAACTCAGCGAACTCGATTCCACCCCCGCCCGGTGAACGAGTCAGGCGGACCATGAGCATCTGCACATAGTCCGTCAGGATAGACATTCATGTCCCGCTGAGGTCGGCGGCGGCGTAGCGCCTGGGACACTGCTGGATTTCGATGGTCCGGCCGGTGGCCTCTGCCGACCGGCGCTCCAGTGTCGCCCCTGTGCTCGCTTGCAGCACTTTGTCTCAGCCATTTCGCTTCCGACGGGTCGAGCCAGTCAGTCAGACACCATGGACTGGGCCGAGGGTGCAGGTGGCTGCAGATCTGGTTGTCATCGCGGAAGGTTACGCTCCGCTCGCACAGCGTATTTCGTTTTCTCCCTCCGCCGCTCCCTCGTTCGAGGCCGACGGCAACCCAGTCTGCACAGTGGATTACGTCGAGGTTGTGTTCGCTGACGATAACGGTGTTGCCCTCGTCGACGAGTGCTGGCAATAGAAAGTGTGCGTCCGCTTCTTGACCGCCGCCCACCCTATGGCTAACGTCACACTCACAGGACATCACGTCCTTCTAGTTAGACAAGTATGCCACCCTGGGAAGAACCGCTGAGACGGCTTCTTGCGCTCCCCTGGAGGGCAGTCAGCCCAAGGAGAGTGCTCTGTGATCAACACCCAACCAAGTGACAGGGGAACCGCATGACCGGCGCGCTGAGGGTCAGTGAGGCGTTGGCGCCCCTGAAGGACGATCCGCACGCGGGGACCGCCGCCGTGTACGCGGAACCCCTCGCGAAGTGTCCGATGTCGCGGGTCCACATCACCGGGTCTGATGTGGACTGGTGGGGAGCCCTCGGACACGCTGAACTGACCGCTGTTCTACGCGACTTCCGTAAGATGAGCAGTACGGTCACCACGGAACCGGACGGCACGCCTGCCATCCTCCCTCTGTTCGCCGACCCGCCGCTCCACACCGGGTTTCGAAAGCTCCTCAACCCGAACTTCCCGCGTGAGGTTGTCGGCCGACTCGAAGCCGGTAACCGACAGATTGCCGGTGAGATGATCGATGCCCTCGTAGCGCAGGGCAGTGTGGACTTCTCGACCGGGTACACGTTCCCGTTCCCGACTCGGGTTCTTTGTCGGTTCCTCGGAGTCGCAGACGCTGACTGGCCCGTGCACCACGAGTTCGCGATGGCTGTCGGCGAACAAGTTGGCTTCGCAGTCGGCGACGAGCAGGACGAGCAGATTTTCATCGCGGCGATGGGCAAGGTCCTGCCCTATGTACAGAAAGTCATTGAAGACCACCGTCAGAACCCGCAAGATGACATCGTCAACAGCTTCGTCACCGGCGAGGTCCAGGGCCGGCAGCTCAACGACGTAGAAATAAGCAAACTCATCATAGCGATGATGCTGGCTGGTCACGGGACGACCACTGCTGCACTGTCGAACACAGTACTGCGTCTCGCGCAGGATCAGGAACTGCAGGCGTATCTGCGGGCTCACCCCGATCGCATTCCCGACGCTCTCGAGGAGAGCCTGCGCGTTGACACGCCGCAGCAGACCCTGAGCCGCAAATGCGTGGTCGACACCGAGATCGGCGGACACAAGATTTCCGCCGGAGACTTCGTCCTCACCAGTTACGGCTCCGCCAACGTGGACCCGCGACGCTTTCCCAACCCCGAGAAGTTCGACATCGACCGCAAAGACAAGGCTCACCTTGCCTTCGGGTTCGGGTTGCACGCCTGCCTTGGCCAGCACTTCGCACGTATGAACATGCGGCTCACGCTGGAGGAGTTGTTCGCAAGGACATCGTCATTCTCGGTGAACGGAACGGTGAAGCGCCGCAGTTTCCCAGTGCTCTCTGTGGACGAGATGCCACTCCTCCTCGAGCCGGTGGCAATTCCCAACGCGGGCTGACCTCGGACGCGCGTCGCCGTATGCGAGGGCGGCGCATAGGACCGCGTCTCCTAAGCGAATTACACGGTGCACCTGAGCGCTACAGCCAGGTCTCTTCACCTGTTTCGGATTACGCGACCGTGACCGGAGGTGCTCCCCCACCTCCGGTCGCCGGATCGGAACACGGCGCACTCTCCTCGAATGCCGTTGGGCGTTTGCGGCGTACGCTGAACGGCTCGTTGTCGTCTGAGAATCAGGATCGCGCGAGCACGCCGGATCTGCAACCTGCCGGTCAGGAGACGCCGAGACTCGCAACCCTGACCGAGGGGCCAATTCGACTCCTATCGCGCCACTCGGCGACGCCGGGGCCGACTGGTCGAACAGCTCACACCATTCTCGCGGGGCCTACCGTGCCCTAAGGCCAGGGGCCATCTCTGAATCAGGCCGTACGTGCCACTGTCGAGCCTCTGAAGTACTGATAGGCAACGGGTTCGGTGCACACGCACGGCAGCAAGCAAGATCCAGCCTGCTGCGGCGATGCCACTGGCAGCTACTTCGGATATCGTTCACCCCCGAAACCTCTTTCCCGTTGAATGCATAGGCGGGGATCTCAACGAACCCATCGACTTGGAATGTCACGACTACGTGCCAGGTGATGGATGCAAAGGTCGTTGTAGCTCCGGTTAAAGGCTTGCGTTGTGCGCTTGAGTCTTCCGCCCTCGAGTGGGTCGACACGAGGTCGATTCGGTTTGCCCTGCGGTGTAGATCGACATGAATGCCGGCCTACCGTGGCGACCGTAATCATCCGTCGCGTTAGCAGTGACAAGATACGCACAATCGGTCGGCTTTCTTGTGACGGGCGGGCGGACTGGTCTTGACGTGCCTGGCGTCACAGTCCTATATTCGTACACAGAAGACGTTAGGTCCTCTATATAAGACGGCGACCCTTTGTAGCGCGCCAGCAATTTCGCGACGGAGTTCACCATCCCACTACCCTGAGGAGTGAACGATGTATGGTCGAAACTATCTGTCGCCGAATGTTTTTCACCGGAGAACCGCACATCGAGTTGATCGTGCGATGGGAGCAGATGCATGACTCTGAAGCGGAATGCGAACGAGGCGCTGCGCGCACTCGAGACCGACCCGTCGGCAGAGATTGCGGACGTTGATAGCGAGGTCCTGTCGGAGTGTCCCGTAGCGAAGGTGCAAGGCCCATTCTTGCTCAACAGCCAGGGCCAGCGACGGACCTACCCGGTGCTGTCGGTAAAAAAAGACGTGGACGAAAATGCAGGCAGCCTCGGTGGGGGCTGGCGGTGACAACGATGGAGAGAGCAGCAGAACCCGTCGCCGACAGCAACGCTGAACGGACAGTTCGAATTTCGCGCAGGTGGTTCGCCGCAGACGCAGTGGTCGCAATCGAGCTTCAAGCCATCGACGGTGGACATCTTCCTGCATGGGAGCCTGGTGCACACATGGACCTGGTATTGCCGACCGGCACTGTTCGGCAATACTCCCTGTGCGGCGACGTGAACGACCGGACGACCTGGAGAGTGGCCATCCTGCGCGAAAACGACGGCCGTGGAGGTTCCCTCTGGATTCACGACCACCTGGCCGAGGGAGATATCGTCTCGGTGCGCGGGCCTCGTAATCACTTCAGGCTCGACCCTGCACGGCAGTACATCTTCATCGGCGGCGGCATTGGAATCACCCCGATCCTGCCGATGGTGGCAGAAGCGCACGCTTCCGGTGCCGACTATCGCGTGGCGTACGCCGGCCGCTCCCGGGCCTCCATGGCCTTTCTGCACGACCTGGATCAGTTCATGGGTCGAGTCGAGCTGTACCCACGTGAGGAGGCCGGACGGGTAGACCTCGACCATCTCTTGGCCGACGTCACGGACGACACCCTCATCTACTGCTGCGGTCCCAGTTCGCTGCTCGATGCGGTCGAGGAGCGTACCGTTCACTGGCCCCCCGGTTCAGTGCGTACGGAGCGGTTCAGTGCATCCCACGCTCAGGCTCTCTCCCCTGCCGTTGATCAGGCGTTCGAGGTCGAACTCGCTGTCGATGGGCGCGTGCTCGAGGTTCCCGCGGACCGGACGTTGCTGTCGGTGTTGGAAGACGCAGGCGCCGACGTGGTCAGCTCCTGCGGCGAGGGAACCTGCGGATCCTGCGAGACCCCCGTACTGTCGGGCGACGTCGATCACCGTGATTCCGTTTTGACTCCGGCGGAGCAGGCTGAGGGCAGCAAGATAATGATCTGCGTTTCTCGATGCCGCGGCAGCCGGCTTGTTCTCGACGTCTGAGACATACACACCTGTGTCGAATCGCGTTGGGCCCGGATCGACCGGATGCTCGCAAAAGCGGCTCGAACCGACCTCCATTCGGGCCCTCCCGAGGGGTTCCAGGGCCGCGTGATGCTAGTAGGCGTGGTCGTCACTCGGACTCAGGCTCGGTCGCGTAGAACATTCTTCTGAATTTTGCCGGTGGAGGTTTTCGGCAGTTCCGCGAACACGATGTCTTTGGGCACTTTGAAGCGGGCGAGGCTCTTTCGCGCGAATTCGATCAGGTCGTTGGCCCGCACCTGCGCACCTGCCCGCACACTGACGTAGGCGACCGGTACCTCTCCCCAGCGGTCGTCGACGCGGCCGACCACAGCGGATTCGACCACGTCGGGATGGCGGTCGAGTACTCGCTCGACTTCGATAGAGGCGATGTTCTCGCCTCCGGAAATGATGACGTCTTTGCTGCGGTCCCGAATCTCGACGTATCCGTCAGGGTGCATCACCGCGATATCGCCAGTGCGCAGCCATCCTTCGAGCGTCGCCGACGCAGTCGCGTCGGGGTCGAGGTAGTAGCCGAGCATGACATTGTTACCGCGGACGACCAGCTCACCCTGGGTGGCGCCGTCGGCCGCGACGTCGACTCCGTCCGGCGCCACAACCCGCACCTGTCCGGCGACGATGTTGCCGATGCCCTGACGGGCCTTGCGCACGGCGCGGTCATCGGCGGTGCCGGTATCCCATTCGGGTTGCCACTGGTTGACCACGATCGGCCCGAATGTCTCGGTCATGCCGTAGAGGTGGGTGATGTCGATGCCGAAATCTGCCATCCGGGCCAACAGCACGGGCGAGGGGGGTGCTCCACCGGTGCCCACATGTACCGTCCGGGCGAGCGGGCCCGCGGCAGGGTCTTCGGCGATCATGGTGAGCACGGTCGGTGCAGCGCTGAAATGTGTGACGCCGTCATCGGTGAGATGCCGCCAGATCGTGGCAGTGTCGATCGTCCGCAAGCAGACGTGGGTGCCACCAGCGGCGGTTACCGCCCAGGTGAAACACCATCCGTCACAATGGAACATCGGCAGCGTCCACAGGTATTTGGACCCCGGCCCGAGGCCGGAGTGATACGCCATCGCCACCGACTGAAGATAAGCGCCGCGATGGTGATACATCACCCCCTTGGGCCGTCCCGTTGTGCCTGACGTGTAGTTGATCGCGAGGAGCCCACACTCCTGCGGCTCGCGGCGCACGGACGTCACCTCAGCGGCGAGCAGGTCCTCGTACTCATCGCTCTCTCCCCCGGCCACGACCAGCCGGATGCCGGACGCGGCGGCCACCGCTCGGGCACGGTCGGCGAACTCGTCAGTGGTGATCAGCAGTGACGCACCGCTGTGGGACAGGATGTACATCAGTTCGGGCTCGGAGAGGCGGATATTCAGCGGCACCAGCACCGACCCATGCAATGGCACCGCGTGGTGCAACTCGAGCATCACGTGACTGTTCGCGCACAGTGCCGCGACCCGGTCGCCCGCCCGGATCCCGAGCGTCTCGAGAGCGGCCGTGAGCCGACCGGTCCGCTGATGGAATTCACGGTAGGTAAACCGGCGTTCGCCGTCGACGATCGCAGTGCGGTCGGCGAAGACGGCGGCCGCACGATCGAGAAATGACGTCGGACTCAACGCGGCGAAGGTGAACTCAGCCGCAGCCGCCGGATCAGGCGCACCCTCACTCGCCATCCCCTGACTCCCTTCTTGCTTGTTCGATGACTGCCGCTGACCATGGCCGTCACTTACCGTTCTCGATCCGCCCTCGTTGGGCGCACGGGTGGAACGCGCGCTCGGGCGCCACGTCGGTGGACTGGCGCGGCGACAGTCGAGTCCGCCGCCGCCAGTCCAGACCATCGCAGTTACCCACTCACGAGGTCATGATCTGCGGGCTCGGCGACCGAGTCGGCCGGGGACGCTCCCCGAACGACGTCGACGATCTGCTGGGCGTGTTGGGGGACGCTGTCGCTGCGCCAGGCGACATGCCCGTCCGGGCGGACGAGAACGTAGGTGCGCTCGTAGGCTTCGCGCATCGCGGCGACGACCTGGCCATCGGTGACCTCCAGGACCGTCAGTGGTAGTGACCGCTGTTCGGCCGCGTCGACGAGAGAGGTTGCGGTGTCTGCTCGCTCGCCGATGACCAGCAGCGTGAAGTGCGGACCGAAGTGATCGAGCGTCGACTCGTTGGGCCCGAGCCACACATGCGGGGCCCGATGCCCCGGTCGGGCGGATTGTGTGTAATTCTCGAGGTCGAGCTCGGGTGCCGGGGTGCCGTCGCTGATGCAGATCGGGGACTGCTCGTACCGGTAGTCCAGTGAGGCGGGGATGTTGTTGAACTCCCGGCGGAAGGTTGACACCAGAGCCTCGCCGAGTTCAGCGCGTGCGCGGTCGGCGTCCTCGCCGCCGACCTCGATCCGCTCCCAAAACTGCCGGAAACCGGTGCGTGTGCGAACCCAGTCCTGATAGATGGTCCCGGCCAGCGAAGACGAGTGCAGGACCCCGGCGCGACGTTCGACATCGTAACTGGCGAGTAATTCGTCGCCTGCCCATCCGCTCAGCACAGCGTCGAGCTTCCAGGCCAAGTCGAACGAATCCAGGATGCCGGTATTCATGCCGAGTCCGCCGGTAGTCGGCATGGTGTGCGCGGCATCACCGGCGAGGAAGATTCGGCCGTCACGGAACGTGGTGGCGACCGTCGCGCGGTTCGACCAGGGCAGGATCGGGGTAAGCATCTCGATCTCGATGTCGAATCCTGCGATCTTGTTGGCAGCCTCACGGATGACCGATTCGGTGATTTCGCCGTCGCCGAGCATCACCATGATGCGATACCTGCCCAATCCGTCGAACGGCAGCATCGTCAACGACATACCGTCGGGTTCCACCACGGTGAACCGGCCCAAAGTCTGTGCGAGGGGCAGCGCCTCGAGCTGCGGACTGCGGATCATGGCTTCGGCCGAGTGACCCCACACCGGCGACTTCTCTGCGCCGATGCCCAGTGCCCGGCGGGTGTTGCTGCGCGAGCCGTCGCAGGCGACGACGTAGCGCGCCGTGTACGTGACCCTCTCACCTGACGGGTTTTCTGCGATGACGGTGGCCTTATCCTGGTCCTGCGTCACCTCGATGACGTTGGTATGCACCAACATGGTCACCGACTTCTGCCGACGGACGAACCGGAGCAGGATGTCGTTGAACCATGCCTGCGGGCAGCGCTGAGCGAACGTCGGACTGGTGGGCGGCGGTGTCATTTCACCGATCGGCGGCCAGTGAATGCGGGCCAGCTCCGGCTCGGACAGGTTTGTCCCCCATACGACGTCCTGCGGATGATCGAGCGGCCATCCGCAGTTGCGAAGCTCGTCCTCGATGCCCCAGTGACGAGCGAGTTCCATTGTGCGGATGCTGACCGAGTGCAACCGGGCGTCGCGGACGATCGCATCTCCCTTGTCCACGAGAAGCACGGAGATCCCGCGTTGCCCGAGGTCGCCGGCCAACGCAGCGCCGGTCGGCCCTGCTCCGATGATGAGAACGTCGGCGTCGCCGGCAGGTGGTTGGGGGGTCATGGTTTCCTCACTAGTTCAGGCTGATTGGACACCGTGCGCGTACTACTGGTGCGCGGCGGCCGGCTGCGACGCCTGCAGGGCACTGCGTACCTCGGCGCTGGTCGCGACCTCACCGAGGAGTCTCAGGTTCTGCACTGCGGCATCGTGGGTCTGGTCGTCTGCTGCGCTACAGGCGTCGGCAACAAGGATTGTGCGATATCCGAGGTCCGAAGCTTGTCGGGCGGTGCTCTCGACGGACACATTGGTTGCTACGCCCGTGATGAGCAACGTGTTGATCCCGCGGCTGCGCAGCCTGAGGTCGAGGTCGGTATTGCTGAACCCCCCGACCCTTTGATGGGTGATGATCAGATCCTCGTCTGCGACGACCACCTGCGGGGCGATCTCAGCTTTGTCGCTGCCCTCTTTCAGCGACTGAGTTTGGAAGGCCATTGCCAGCAGTGGGCTGTTGATCACCAGGTCGCTGTAATCCGGGCGGAAGGCGACGCGGGTGAAGACCACCGCACCACCTGACGTGCGGACATCGGCCAGCAGCGCGTTGGTGACCCCGACGACGTCGCGGGCGGCCGCCTGCGCTGCGAACAGGGCACCCAGTGCGCCCTCGGGAGCGATGACCTCCGGCTGCAGATGGACCGCTATGACAGCTGTGGTTGTGGGGTTCAAGTCCATGGTGTCAGGACTCCTTCGGTTGGGGCGCAGACATGATCAGTTGAACCACTTGATGATTGTTGCCATGGTGTCGTCGACGAGGTCGGGTCGGCCGTCGAAGTAGTGGCCGGCTCCCTCGATGGCCAGCAGCTCCTTGTTCGAGTGCTGCACCCCGTCGTAGAGTGCTGTCGCCATCGAGGGGAAGCAGCCCCTGTCGGCCGTGGCATAGGCGACGAAGACGGGGACGGTGATCTTCTCCATGCACCTCGGCCCGTAGCCATTGGTGTCCGCCACGCTCCACTGCGACAGCCACGACCGCAACGTGGTCAGGCTGCCCAAGGTCACCGGCCGGAAGTTCGCCGACAGGGTCTCTCCCCACAATGTGCCGGGCTCGCGGTCGGAGGGATCGATCGTCACATCGACGAACCGCGGGTCGGCGCAGGTTCCGTGGACCCGGAACGGCAGATCGGGAACATCGTCGCCGTAGCGGTCGGCGAGTTCGGCTTGCTGCGTTTTGACCCAGTTAGTGATGCGTTCCATGCGCTGAGCTTGGGCTGCGCGGTAGGTGGCCACCCATTCCCGGTCGAGCGGGTTGTCCCGTCGGGCGAACAAGTCCAGCTCGGTATCGCGGTCGAAGACATCATTCTCGTCGCGGATGGCCGGATCGAGCCAGGACTGCATGATGTCGGCCCGTCCGGAGTGGGCATTGAGCATGACCAGCGCGTCCACCGAGGGCAAGCTCGCCCGAGTCAGGTCGACGCCTCCACCACCGGGCGCATCGGTGATGCTCGGTTGCTCTGCCTGCGACTGGTACAGCGCAGCCATCTCTCCACCGCCGGAGTTGCCGACCAGCACGATCCGCTCGTAGCGTTCGGTTTCGCGCAGGTGGGTGATGACTGAGCCGAGGTCCACGACACAGTTCTCCAAGATCACCTGTGTGTCGTTGCCGGCGTATCGCGTCACCACACCGACGGCGTCGACACCGAGCCGTGCACAGGTCGCGAGCGCGTAGTGCCCGACGAAGTTCGAACTCGGGTGACAGAACACCATTACTGTGTCGGCGTTCTTGCCGGGAGTCACTCTCTCGCGCCCACACCAGAGCAGTCCCGCCGCTCGGGCGATGCCGGAGTACACGTCGCCGCCCATTGCTGCTTGCATGGGCACTGGCATCAGTTCACGCATTGGCTGCACCTGCTGTCAGAGCCTCTTCCCGCTTGACCCACGTGTAGGGGTAGTCCTGGTCGGCGCACTTGGCGAGCGCGGCAGTCAGCGACAGGGGTCGGAAGGTGTCGATCATCACCTGGTACTCGTCGTTGCGGGTCGCACCGAGCGCACGCTCGACGTTTCCGGGCTGGGGACCGTGGATGAAGCCTGCGGGATGGACGGTGATCGAACCGGTTCCCACGCCGGTGCCCTGTCGCGTGTTGGCCTGCCCCTTCGCATAGAACAGCACCTCGTCGCTGTCGACGTTGGAATGGAACGGCGGAATCGGCACCGCTTCGGGATGATAGTCGAGTAGCCGGGGTACGAAGTTGCACACCACGAAGCCGGGAGCTTCCAAGATCTGGTGCATGGGCGGCGGCTGGTGCAGACTTCCCGTGATCGGCTCGAAGTCGTTGATGTTGAAGCTCCACGGGTACATTCCGCCGTGCCAGCCGACCACATCGAAGGGATGGTGCTGATGCACATTCCGGGTCATGCCGGTTCGCGTCCGTACGTAGACGGGAATGTCGGCGCCGGTGCCCTCGATGAGCTCATCCGGGCGCCGAATATCGAGTTCGCAGTAGGGGGTTCCCTCGATGAACTGGCCACGCCGGGACAGATAGCGCTTGGGCGGGTCGATGTGTCCGCGCGCCTCGACGAGGAACAACCGCAGCGGCTCGTCGCCCTTGACCGTCCAGCGGTGGATGGTCGAGGTCGGCACGATTACGTAGTCACCTTCGGTGATATCGATGCGACCGAACGTGCTTTCCAGTGCTCCAGAGCCACTCTCGACGTAAGCCAGTTCGTCCCCCGTGGCGTTCTTGTAGAGGCTACTGTCCTCGGTGGCTACGGCGTAGCCGATCCGCACATCATCGTTGGCCAGCAGAATCACTCGATCCAGCACGGCGTCGCCCTTCAGCGACAAATCCCGCGGCTTGAGGTGGATCGGTGAGAGTGGCTCATTGGGATGCAGCCCCTCGTCCGGTGGCTTCACGGCCTCGATCGAGGTCAAAGCGCTGGGCGGGTAGCGGTGGTACAGCAGCGAGGTGTCGCCGGAGAAACCGTCTTCGCCGATGATCTCCTCGGAGTACAGCGTGCCGTCCGGTTGACGGAACGCCACATGGCGCTTGCGAGGAATGGTGCCGAGCTGAGTGAAGTAGGGCA
Organism: Rhodococcus sp. LB1; assembly: GCF_001583455.1. Classification (NCBI taxonomy): domain Bacteria; kingdom Bacillati; phylum Actinomycetota; class Actinomycetes; order Mycobacteriales; family Nocardiaceae; genus Rhodococcus; species Rhodococcus sp. LB1. Next base: position 56,691 of record NZ_LTCZ01000405.1, read on the forward strand.
TCGGGTGAATGCTCCTTCCGAGCGGTGAGGGTCGAGCGAACAGGTGGAGTAAGTTTTCAAGCCGAGGCGGCCGTGACCGCCGTGCCGGCCAGGTGGTGGCGCAAATCGGCGGCTTTTTTGAACGCGGCGAGTTCGCGCGGGATATCCGATCCGGCAGGTTGGTACAGGATGGCGGTGGCGCCTGCCTCTTCGAGACGACGCAGATGGTTGGCGACGTGCTCGATGGAGCCGGTGGTGGTTCCGCGGGCGATGATGTCACCATCGATGAGCTGCCGGTCAATCGCGTTGGGCGACATCAGATGTCCGCGATGCCATTCGAGGTGACGTCGGCGCTCGTCGACCTCCGCGATCGCCGCCTCGTACTTGGCGACCGCCTCGGTGCCGGCGAACGGTCCGTGCTGTCCCATATGCAGGGCCAACGACGCACCGGGCCCGGCTGCATCGAACACGCGAGGTGAATCGATCGACTCGCCTTCATCGAGCACCGTGCCGTAGTGAATCAGCTGGCACGGACCATCGACAGGAACAGGGTGATCGCCGTGGGTCGGATTGGTGACGACGCCGGCACCGAGTTTGGTGGCTACTCCGAACCCCTTCGGTCCGTGTGCGGCGATCCAGAAAGGGACGTCGATGGGAAAGGTGATCCCAGTGCGGGGTGTGTGCACCAAGCCGAGGACAGTGTCATCCCATTCGATCTCCTCACCAGCGAGAAGCGCCCGAAGTGCGACGACGTAGGCCTCCACATCGACCCATTTCGACGGTTTGCGGTTGAGGTACGTCGCGCTGGTGAACCCGGCACCGACACCGGCATCGAAACGGCCGGGTGCCACGGAGGCCAGATGAGCGATCAACGCAGCGTTGGTCAGCAGATGCCGCAGGTGAGGAGTGAACACAGCAACACCCAGCCGGATGGTACTTGTGCGTGCCGCGGCCATAGCGACCGTGCATCCGGTGTCAGCGTAGGTCAGCGGCACGTCGTAGACCCATCCGCGTTCGTAACCGAGCTCTTCGGCGAGCACGAGGTGGTCCGGTGTCGCCACTGTCGGCGCGAAAACGCAGTTGATTTCCATGGGAGTCTCTACTTTCTTTCACGGTGTGCGCTTCGCCGTTGTCTGCTGCCGGACAGGACTGCCCCCGCCAACTCCTGCGGGGCATCGGGTGTTCTCCTGGGAGAGGAGGTCCTTGGAGTCAGCAACCGTTCGAGCGCCGGTGGCAACGTCGCGGCGGATCCATCCCTCCTCGGCGGTACGACGGAGTCGATGGTTGCCGATTCCATCGAGTACCTCGTCCTATGGCGTAAGACCGGTGCCACTTTCTGGGCTGTGACGCCTGCCACGCAATTCGGACCCCTTGAGCGTGACATGGGACACGGTCCGTGTAAAACTAAAAAAAGTCACGATTCTAGTTAAGGAAAATTGATGGCTTCAAGGTTTACCCTGACGCAGCTGGAGTACCTCATTGCAGTGGCCGACGAAGGCTCGATCACCGCGGCTGCTGCCAAGGCCCACGCCACGGCAGGCGCGGTGTCGATGTCACTCAAGGAGCTTGAGCAGCGCCTTGGTATTCAGTTGTTCATTCGTCGCCGTTCCAAGGCGGCCACGTTGACGCCCGCCGGTCAAAATGCGGTTGCCGATGCTCGGCGTGTCCTCTCCGCCGCCGATGAGCTGCAGTACAGCGCCGGAAGCAGCCAGAAGGACATCAGCGGAACACTGCGCGTGGGTTGTTACACCACCCTCGCCCCATTCCTCATCCCGCCCCTACTCGACGAGTTCGCTACCGCCCATCCCGACCTCACGGTCCAGATCTTGGAGGGTCCAGCAGATCTGGTGCCGAACGCGATCGCCGACGGGCGCTGCGAAGCGGGTTTTCTCTACGAGGACGACCTGCCCAAAGGCTTTCAGTCGCGTGTTGTTCGCGAGAACAAGCCTTACGTCATACTCGCCAGCAACCATCCGCTCGCCGATCGAGTAGCGGTTCGACTCGCCGACCTCGCCGACGAGCCTCTGATCATGTTCGATGTGCCCAGCGCACGCAGCGCCGCGCGGTTCGTCGAGTCGGCGGGACTGTCGGCTCGGATTCGCCACTTCAGCTCGAACATCGAACTTGTCCGCAGCCTGGTCGCTCGCGGGATCGGGTACTCCATCCTGATCCAGCGATGGCCCATCGATCTCAGTTACGAAGGCCGACCGATCGCCGCCGTGCCAATCGAGGATCCGATCGCCGCGCACAGAACCGTCCTCGCCTGGAGTTCTGGCATCCGCTTGACCCGCCGCACGCAGGCGCTCATCGAATTCTGTGAACACGCTTTCCACTGACCGACCTCAGTCATGCATCCGGCGACCGATAGTGCCGCGGAAAGCCGCTGCGGACGGCCGGCTGACGGAACTCGGAGGATCCGCACTCACACGTGCCGGATCAAGACTTCAATGTTATTGAAGACCTCCCTGGAATTAGTTTTGTTTTACACCGCTGAGCGTGGCACGCGTCACATACGTCGGTGGTGGCAGAGCCACACTCTCACTCTGCTGTCCCCCAGATCCGGCGGGTCTCCACTACCGAGCGCCGCAGTGTCGCCCTCTCGCGACGATGTGCCCACGTCTCGGGCCGACAGCTTCGGCACACAACCCTGAGGAACTTCATGATCGACCACTCCGCCGTACCCGGGTATGTCACCGGGACCAGAAAAGTCTGGCTGAAATTGATGCCAGTCCTCCTGGTGGCTTTCATCCTGAACACGCTGGACCGCACCAACATCGGGATGGCCAAGACGCATCTGGACGCCCACCTCGGCATTTCGGCGGCCGCGTTCGGCCTCGGCGCCGGACTGTTCTTCCTGGCGTACTGCACGATGGAAATCCCCAGCAACCTCATGCTGCACCGGGTCGGTGCTCGTCTGTGGATCAGCCGTATCGTCATCACCTGGGGCACGGTGTCGACGTTGACGATGTTCGTCTGGAACGACACGAGCTTCTATGTCATGCGGTTCTTACTCGGTCTCGCCGAGGCGGGGTTCTACCCAGGAATGCTCTTCTATTTCACATTGTGGTTCGCCCCGCGTGATCGAGCAATCGCTGTCGGAGTGCTGTTGACTGCCCCACAGATAGCGCTGATCCTCGGGTCACCATTGGCGGGTGCGCTCATGCAACTCGATGGACTGGCCGGGCTGCACGGATGGCAGTGGATGCTGCTGCTCGAAGGTATTCCAACGGTCATGTTCGGATTCTTGCTGCTCCGCATGTTGCCCAACGGCCCGCGGGACGCGCGGTGGCTCAACAACGATGAGCGAGTCGCGATCACCTCCGCAACCGTCGGCACGGACGGCAACGAACAATCGGTGATGTGCGCCCTGAAGACAGTGTTCGGCAGCGGCATCCTGCTCACCATCTCCGCGATCTACTTTGTCAGTCAGCTGGCCGTCTGGGGTGTCGTCTTCTTCCTGCCCTCGATCGTCGAAAGTTTCGGTTTCTCCGACTCTCTGGTGATCGGCGCGATCTCGGGCCTGCCCTCGATCGGCGCACTGATCGGTGTTCTCATCTACCCACGACTGTTCCGCCAGTACGGGCGACCGATCTTGTTCGTCGTGGCCGCATTGATTTCAGGAGCAATAGCTGGCTTCATCGGAGCTCACGCCGGGCCGGTCGCGGCGCTGGCCGCGTTTGCCCTCCTGCAATCAGTCGCGGTGGGGATCGGACCGATCCTGTGGTCGATCGCCATGGGGACGATGCATGGACGCACGTCCGCTGCCGGACTGGCGATGATCAACTCCATCGGATTGTTAGGCGGGTTCTTCGGTCCCACAACCTTCGGACTCGTCGAGACTGCGAGCGGAGAAGCCCGAGGAGCCGGCGTGGTCGTCTCCTACACCTTCCTGGCCGCACTATTGCTCGCCGTCCCGGTGCTCGCGGTGCTGCTCGGCAAGGTCACCCGCAACGTCACCACCCAGACCACCACAACGCTCACAGTCGTACGCGCTGACTGAGGCACCCCGGCAGGCGCCGCCGATCACGTCGGCGCTCTGTCTCGAACGAGCTCAGATGCTCACTGTGGCGGCTGAGCCGATGACGGAATACACGACCCCGAGTTCGCGATTCGAGCCACCAACAACCCATACCACGCGGGAGCTGCCCCGCACCCATCCCTCGCCCACTTAGATTAGCTAGGAGACCTCCCATGAAATCAACCATGCGCGTCGCCCGCCTGCACGCGATCAACGAGCCGATGCGAATCGAAGAAGTTCCCGTTCCAAAACCCCGACCGACGGACGTCCTCGTGGAGGTGAAGGCGTGCAACATCGTTCCCAACCTGCGCAATGTGCTCGGTTCGTTCGATGAATGGTTCCCGATGCTTCCCCTTCCACAGTTGCCGGCCATCTTCGGGCTCGACTCGGCCGGTGTCGTCGCGGCCGTCGGCAGCCACGTCACCGACGTGGCAGTCGGTGACCGCGTGTACGTCAACCCAGGCCTGGGCTGTGGAGCCTGCCGAGGATGCCGACGCGGGCAGGATCAACATTGCGACTCCTACACCTTCATGGGCTATTTCGCCTTCGGTCCAAACGGACAACGCCGTTTCGACGCCTACCCGTACGGTGGTCTCGGCGAGTACCTCACGGCGCCGCAACGCAATCTCGTCAAACTTCCCGACTCGGTCAGCTTCGAACAGGCAGCCCGCTTCGGTTACCTCGGCACCGGGTTCTCCGCCCTACGCCGGGCGAACGTCGGGCCCGGATCGACCGTCTTCATCGACGGAATCTCCGGCACCCTCGGTCTGGGCACATGCTTGAGCGCCCTGGCGCTGGGTGCCACCCGCGTACTGGGAACCGGGCGCAATACGGTTCTCCTCGAGGACGTGCGCCGCATCGCTCCCGACCGCATCCACGTCCTCCCCGCCGGGTCGGCCGATCTGCGCAGCTGGACCCGTGAACACAACAACGGGGAAGGCGTGGATGTCGTCATCGATGCGCTCGGACCCGGCGCACCGGCAGAGGCCTACCTCGACGCACTCACCACCCTGCGACGCGGCGGCATCGCAGTCGATGTGGGCGGCATGATGGAACGCCCCGCCTTGGACATGATCATGGTCATGACCAGCCAGCTCACCATTCTCGGCAGTTTGTGGTTCTCCACCGCCGAGGCCCAGGACATGGCCGATCTTGCCGGCACCGGACAGCTCGACCTCTCCGTTCTCGAACACCAGGCCTTCCCACTCGAGAAGATCAACGAAGCCCTCGACAACCTCACCTGTCGCCACGGAGGATTTTCCAACTTTGTCAGCATCCCCTGACACGGCAGAAGTATCCGTCCACATCAGGACACCCATACCGACATTGCTGAAGGAGAACCGCACAATGCGGGCCGATCGCCCCGACCCAAAAAACGACCCGGGCCGGCCCCGGCAGATGAACTGGCGACTGGCCGCACGATGCCGAGTCGTCGACCGGTCCTTGTTCTTCCACCCCCTCAACGAGCGATGTATGGAAAAGACGAATCATGAAGGCGGCGAACGTCTGTGCAACCTGTCCGGTCGTCGCAGCCTGCCGAGAACATGCACTGACCCAACGTGAGCCTTTCTGCATCTGGGGAGGACTGTCGGAAGAAGATCGTGCCGCACTACTGAGCAAACGACGATCCCAGCCGAGAATCGACACCCTGCGGTAGCCGTCGTCGCCGGACGGCTACCGAGCCGAGGGGTCAGGATTCGGCGAGGCCGTTCTACGGTCGCTGGGAACGAACACCCGCGACCATTCTGCCGGCCCCCATACATCGCGCCGCCTCGGCGATTGACGTCGCGGGCCGAAATTCATCCATCGAGGACCCCACTACGGACACCAGCCGACTGCGTTCAGTGACCAGAGAGTATGCGGCACAACACCAGCGCAGAGAAAATGAGACCAATGGACGCATACGACCGTGCGATGCTCGAATTCGCCAACCGATGGTGCCGATTCGGTGGAGGAGACGACCACATCTTCACAGAGTTCGGACTCTCCGTACCCACGTTTTACCGTCGAGTTCTAGCACTTGTCGAGAGCAGGAGGACCACCGAATTCGACTATTCCACCAAACGGTGTCTGCGCACGTTCTGCACTCTCAAGCTGTCGCAGTACGGGCGCACAGCCAATGCGCGTACCTCGCGGTTCCTCTCCGGCGCCCATCAACCCCCTCTGCCGGACACCTCCCGAGAGCGGAACCAGTAGGCGAGGAACTTGGCGACTCAGTGTTCGTCTACGCCGGCATCACCAACGAATCCGATGTCGAGAGGTGGTGGACGTTGCTGGGCCGCCTGCATATGTGATGTGGTGCACACTCTTCGGAGGTGGGGTGCTCGCGTGTTGCGCGATAACGTCTCGTCGTTGTCCCATATGGCAGTTCGAGACACCTACAACCGCGCGCCCGACCGGTCTGTCAACCACTTCGGCAATTGCGCTAACACCCAACTCGGTCTCTTTCGAGCTGCCGCGGAGGGTGTATGCGCGGACCCGCTGGTCTTGTCGCCGCGAATTGTGTTGTAGCCCCAACTTTCTGACGCTCCCCTGCAATAAAGATTTTTCGGTAATTGAGTGAGTACGGATCATAGGGAAAGCCCGGTGTGGTCGAGGAAGCTGCGGCACAGGTCGTAGTTCGAGCCGATCCGGGTCAGGCCGGTCTCGGTCGCGATGCGGACCTCGTCGAGGATGTCGGGGCAGAGGTTGGCGAGTTCGGTGGATTTCATGTTGCCCCAGACTTGTTCGATGGGGTTGAGCTCAGGCGCATACGCGGGGAGGCGTTCGACGTGGAGCCAGTCGCGTTGGGTGGCCAGCCACGCGGTCATCGCCTTGGATCGGTGGGCCATGAGCCCGTCCCAGATCAGGATGAGCTTCTCCCCGGCGAAGTGGGCGCGCAGTTCGGTGAGGAACTCGATGAGCTTGTCGGTGTTGTAGGCGCCGTCGGTCATGGAGAACACGAACGCGCTCCGGCTGCGATCGGGCCGATACGCCAGCACTCCGGCCATGGACAATCGCTTCCAGGAGAAGCGGTGATGCAGAACCGGTGTCACGCCTTTGGGCGCCCAGGTTGCGCGGACCACCGGGAGCAGCGACACACCACTTTCGTCCTGGAAGCAGATCCACGCACCTCGGCGCCGCGCTATTTTTTTATCCGCGGCCACTCGTTCTCGCGCCAGGCGACGATGGCGTCCTCGTCGCGTTCGACTGCCCGACGTGCGGGCCGCTGCCGGCTCCACCCGAGCCGGGTCCGCAGGATCGTCCACGTCTGGGTGGGCCCGTAGGTCACGCCGGTGAGCCGCTCGATCACGATCGCGACCCGGCCCAGGGTCCACACCCCGGTCGCGAAGCCATGCGCCTGGGGTCCTTTGAGCAGTTCCTCTCGGATCGCCTCGATCTGGGCGTCATCGAGCCGGGGTCGGCGTCCAGCGCGACCGGCACCTTCCAACGCCTCGTTGCCCCCTTCGATCCACTGTCGATGCCAGCGTGAGGCGGTCTGCTGGGAGACCTCCAACTCGACCGCGACATCGACCTGTCGTCGTCCTGCGGCAAACATCTCCGCCGCCCGCATCCGCCGGTCACGCAACGCCTCGAGATCACGGCGACCGCCGCGCTGCTTGACTTTCCGGGCATCCGAACTCTCGCCCGAACCGGTTTTCTTCCCTGCCATTCATCAATGATCAAGTAGCACGGCGCGAATCACGCGCAGCGACACACCCTATTACCGAAGCATCTTTAAGGACAGGAACCACCGGTTTTGCGTCGGCGGTCATCTTATCTTTGCCTCGACGCCGCCCTCGTCTTATTAGCCCTGTAGTACTAGGCCACCAGCCGATAGATACCCGACCAATTCCCTAATAGGCCGGCAGCACGTCGGGCTGTGCCACCATCGACCTTGTGGACGACACATTCAGGTCGTCGACGCGGACTGTCCCCCTGGGGTCCCACTCCACGTGTTCGGCACCGCCCTCGGACGGGTGATGCGGTGTCAGTGGGCGTCGTGGAAGGCTTGTACGATCTCCGCACGGATCCGTCCCCGAGAGGACATCTCGTAGCCCTGTTCTGATTGCATTTGCGCCAAAATGGCGGCGATCCGTCTCGTCGCACAGCACCCTGTCATCGTGTGCGTGCGGCCGCCGAAATCAGGAAGCGCCGCTCGAATCGGGTGACGGACCCGATCGGATCGACGCCGAGGACGGGCGAGGTGAAGAAGATTCGGGAGTGGCTGCATGGGTCGGTTGTCGGTCGGGGGCGATCGGAGGGACGGTGCGGCGACCGCCGCTGAAGTTACATCACGGTGACGAAAGGTGACGAGGGGTCGCTTGCGTTGGGATCATCTGATGAAAAGCCGGTCAGCGTCGTCGTTGATGAGGAGCCTCATGATGGAACTGGACCCTCGAACGACCGCAGTGATTGCGGTACATATGGTGCGTGACATCGTCGCCCGAGACGGCGCGTTCGGCGCAATATTCGGCGACGGCGTCGAACGTCACCAGATCGTCGACCGGGTAGGACAACTTCTCTCCACTGCTCGCGGAGCTGGATCCACCGCGATTTACCTCCGCGTGGTGTTCAGACCCGGATACCCCGACCTTCTGGTGAATGGTCCGCTGTTCGGAATGATCGCCCAGACGGGTGCCGTCGAGGAAGGTAAACCAGGCGCCGAAATCATTCCCGAGCTCGCCCCGGAGGCCGGCGACCTCGTCATAGACCACCAACGGTTGACAGGCTTCTTCGGAACGGGGCTCGACGTGCTGCTTCGCGGGCGTGGAATCACGACCGTCATCTTTTGCGGGGTTGCCACCAACGTGTCGGTCGAGGGCACTGCCCGCGAAGCAGTCAATCTCGGATACCGCACCGTCATCGCCTCCGACGGTTGCTCGGCAGCTTCCGACCAGGCACATGACGCGACGTTGGAAACCTTCGGGCTGCTCGGCGAGGTCGTCACCGTCGACGAAATCGCTGCCGCCATGGAACACGCGGTGGTCCCCCACTGATTCACGCCCGTCCACCTCGGGCACCGGTCACGAGAGGCCCAGCATGTACATGCCCGACCGAAATCCACATCCTGCTCGAAGCGTTCAACAACCCGATCCTGCGGCACTCGGGAAAAGGGATGCTTAACCCCGGCACGTTACGAGCGGGCTCACGCCGCCGCCGAGCTGGCGGCGTAACCATCACACCGAACTGGTTCGGGAAACCGGGGCGACCTCAACCAGCATTGTTAGGTGTACTCAACCCCGCGGACGGTTCAGCCGTGCATCAGCGGGGGTGATCGAATCCCCTCTCGCGCATCGACTTCGATCACGCGTGACGTATCCGGTCAAAGGCTGCTTCAGCGCACATAAGCACGGAGGCTGAGGCTTGGCTCTCCCATGACCTCGGTAGCCCGCCTCCGTGATTCATGGGTGGTGTCCTTCGACAACCCCAACCAGCGCTTCCCGGTCTCGACCGCAGGACGTGCGCGCTCTTGAATTAGAGCGAGGTTCTGCAGAGGTCCTCGGTGCGGCATCGTGGCTGAACTGCATGGGTGCTACTCCACAAACAGCAGCTCGCGGCGACCCGCGTGAGTCGGTCAGGGACGACGGCAGGCGCGACGACCAATGGCGCGTCGGTGCTGGGGTTCAGCGTTGACTCGGCGTCGCGTCGGGGTTGGCTCGGCGTCGATTCAGGGCCGCGAGTGCCGCCGCGATCCGTTGGCGGGTGTCTTCGGCTGTCCACCCGGCGGCGACGGCCGCGTCGCCGTCGGTTATCGCGGCGATCGCCTCCCGAGTCGGCCGGTGGAGCTGCTCCTTCGCAAGCCGGTAGGCGGTCGGCGACCGGTCGGCCAGCTCGGCTGCCAACTCCATCGCCCGCGGCAGCAGCGACTCAGGTGTGGTGAGTTCGTCGACCAGACCCAGCTGGTAGGCGCGTTGGGGGTCGACGTTGCGTGCGCCGAGCAGCATCACGCCGGCCCGAGACCCGATTGCGTGGCGGACGATCTCCAGCGCTGACGTCGGGAACGGCACCCCGACCGCCAGCTCGCTGAGACCGATGAGCCCGCCTGACATCAGCCGTTGGTCGCAGGCCAGGGCGAGAACGCAGCCGCCTGCGATCGCGTGGCCGTTGATGGCGGCGAGCGTTGGGCGGGGGTGGTCGAAGAGCGCCTGGTACATGCGGGACAGCGAGGTGAGCAGCGCCTCGGTGTAAACGGGGCTGCCGTGCAAGATCCGGCGCAGGTCCACCCCGGCGGAGTAGGTAGACCCCGTCCCTGTGATGATCAGCGCGCGATCCGATCCGGTGATAGCGTCCGTGAGTGCGTTCAGCAGCTCGACGTCGAGGGCGCCGACGCGGCCGTGTTCGATCCGCAGGACGGCGACCGCACCGTGTTTCTCGGTGATCAGCATCGGCCGGTCACCACCGGACGTGCGTGTAGTGGTGGACGGTCGGCGGAGCCGCGTAGTACGGGCCGACGAGGGCACGCCAGCGGGCGAAGTCCGGGGAGCCGACGAACCCCTCGGTGTGATCGGCGACGCTGTCCCACTCCACGAGCAGCAAGTATGTATTCAGATTCTCGACGCCGCGGGACAGGGTGGCCGAGCGGAAGCCTCGCTGCTCGGCCACGATCTTCAGCCCCTGAGCGGCGGCCGCCTCGAACTCGGCGTGTTTCCCGGCGGTAATAGTGATCTCGGCCCGCTCTCGTACCAGCGCGCTCATCGCTCCGCCACCGATCGGCTGCGCCCGTCGGCTGTCTTAGGTGCGCGAAGGCGACGCATTGCGGTGTTCCGGCGGGCCAGCTCATCCAGCATGGTTTTCGCGGCAAGCTTCATCCCCTCGGTCGCGGCCACCGTAGCGCCGTCCTCGATCAGCTGGGCCACATTGGCGATAACGACCGCTTCTGAGACCGGATGCGCCTTCAGCGCCAGAAAGACCTGCCGCAGTCCCTGGACCGCACGCGTTCCGGCGGCGAGCCCGCCGTAGCTCACGAACCCGACCGGCTTGTCGCGCCATTCAGCCCAGAGGTAGTCGATAGCGTTCTTGGTCGCAGCGTTGTAGCCGTGGTTGTACTCCGGCACGACGACGAAGGCATCGCCCCGGCTGATGGTCGCGCTCCAGTCGCGCGTGTGTTGGTGCACGTAGCGGCCCAGCATCGGGCGTCCGGGCTCGTCGAGTAGCGGGAGGCCGACCTCGGTCAGGTCGACGGTTTCCACCGTGAAGCCGCTGTCGGCCCGTGCGACATCGGCGAACCAAGCCGCGACCGCCGCGCCCGCCCGGACCGGGCGAGTACTCCCGATAATCACTTGCAGGGTGGGACTGGACATCGATCTCCTTCCGAAGGGCGATCAGACTACGAAATCGGCTCACTGATGACGGCTGGAGCAGACGACCGCCTTCCAGTTACAAGCGCATCGCAGCCGAGGATCTATCGACCGCCCAGTGAGAATTTCTGTCCTTTGAAGAGGACACTGAGAATGTAGGACTGGAGTGGGTCGCCGTCAAACCAGGTCACTCGCATCCCTAGGAAAGCATCCGCCGCTCACGCCGAGAACGTGTCGCCCGTAGCTACAATCGCCCCCACAGGACCGCTTGACTGTTACCTACGACACACGTAATGTCCTCCTAGCAAGATGAATTGTTTGCTCAGGAGGACATTGGAGTCGCCATCTGATTGCGGCGCCACCCCTGCGCCAACCCCGGGCACCGGAGCCGATCAGCCACGAGCACGACGCGAGCGTGCTTAGTGGACTGTGTTCCAACTTTGCGCCCGGCGTGTTGCCCGACAACGCACACTCGCGGGCGATCTACTCGCCCGCGAGTGTGCACCAACGGAGGTTCGTGACCAATGCCCGTCAGCACGGAGAAAATCCAGACAGGAACGCCTGAATCGGCGGCTCGTCGCAAGCCGGGCGGAACGATCAGTGCCCCTGCCGGTCTCGGCCCACTGATCCGGGAGGCCTGGTACGTCATCGCGGCATCCGAGGACGTGGGGCGCGAGCTCTCGTCGATCACAGTCCTCAACGAACCGCTGGTGTTCTTCCGGGCCGAGGACGGCACGCCGGTGGTTCTCGACGACCGGTGCGCTCACCGACGCTTCTCGTTGGCCAAGGGGCATCTGAAAGGTGACGCCATCCAGTGCGGCTACCACGGCTTCACCTTCGATCGCACCGGCGCCTGCGTGTTCGCACCGGCGGTGTCCGGGAAGCAGAACTTCGGCGTCCGGCACTACCCCGCCGTCGATCGTGGTCCCTGGCTGTGGGTGTGGATGGGCGAGGGCGCGGGCGACCGGGCCGACATCCCTCTGCCCGACGAGATCGAGGAGGTGGAGCACGGCTTCCGCGGTTACACCTTCAACCCGTGCAACTACCTGATGGTGCACGAGAACCTCCTCGACCTGACTCATCTTTACTACCTGCACGGGCCGAGCGTCTCCTCCGAGGAGTACGCCAACACTCCCCCGAAGCTCCTTCCCGCGCCGGACTCGCGCCACGTCGGTTACGTCCGGTCGGTATCGGGGACCTCGTTCAAGCTGCAGTCGATCTTCTGCGGAGCCGACGGGAGCCTGAAACTGACCCGAACGGAGGAGAACTGGTCGCGAGGCCCGGCCCTCAACTTCGGGTGGATCAAATTCGAGCGCGACGACGGCATTGACGAGCCGGTGCGCCCGTCCCGTCAGATGGTGGTCCACGCCGTCACCCCGCAGACGGAGACCAGCACCCACCAGTTCTGGTCCTTTCGCTTCAACGAGCCCCTTGTGGTCTCTGAGGATGAAGCCGCCGACGCGATCCGCAAGGTGTTCGCGGAGGACATTGAGGTGCTGGCCGTACAGGGTCGGCTGATCGCCGAGGACACCCGTACCGGAGTCGTGGAGAACAGCGTCCCGAGCGACGTTCCCGGCCTTCGGCTGCGGCGTGCGCTGCAGCGCATGGCGGCGGCCGAGAAGAAGTAGGCGACTCGTGCCAGCGATCGCCCTTGAATGGTTGGGAGCCATGTAGCGGTGGAAACGATCGTCTCCGACGTCGAGCTCGACGGCCCGGATGTCGAGGTTGGGGTGGCGCTGCTGCCCGCTGGGGACACCCCACTGCGGGTATCGGCCTACCGGCAGGTCGACCAGCTCCGCGACGAGTGGACAAGCGTCATCGTGAACGTAACGGTCCACCCGGACGGCTGGATCTCGGTGTCCGGCGACTCCGGGCCGGTGCGCATCTTCGTGTCCGCGCGCGAGTAAGACGGCCCGCGCAGACCCACGTGGTCGAAACCTGTCAAATACAGCACGATTCGATTGGTAACCGCATGAGGAATTCGTCCGACATCGAGCATGAACTCGACCTGATAGTCGCCGACAGAACCGCTCTCGCCGAGGGGTCGGTACGCCTGACGCTGCGCTCTCCCAGCGGGGACAAGTTGCCGGAGTGGCAGCCAGGCGCACACGTTGACCTGGTGCTCCGCGCAGACATGATCCGGCAGTACTCCTTGTGCGGTGATCCTGCGGACCGCTCATGCCTGCAGGTCGCTGTGCTCCGCGAGAAGGCCAGCCGAGGCGGCTCCCGCTACGTGCACGACGAGCTGAAGTCAGGCGGGCACTTGAAGGTCCGTGGGCCGAGGAACCATTTCGGGCTGGTCGATGCGGAGAGCTACCTGTTCATTGCCGGCGGGATCGGCATCACTCCGATCCTGCCGATGATCGCCGAGGTGGATCGGCGCGGAATGCCGTGGCAGCTCCTTTACGGCGGTCGAAGCCGATCGTCAATGGCGTTCCGCTCGGAACTCGAGCAGCGGTACGGGACTCGGGTCTCCGTTTGCCCGGAAGACGAAACGGGTCTGCTCGATCTGGAGAACGTGCTGGCCGAGCCGACGTCCACCGCTGCCGAGCGCGCCGTCTACTGCTGTGGTCCGGAGGGACTCCTCTCCGCCGTCGAGAAGCTCTGCGTGGACTGGCCGAGCGGGGCCCTGCACATCGAGCGCTTTACCGCTGCCCCCGATCGGGCCAGCGGCCCCAACCGCGAGTTCGCGGTCGAGCTGGCGCAGACAGGCCTGACCCTGACCGTCCCCGCCGACCGATCGATTTTGGAGGTCGTGGAGGCAGCGGGCGTCGACGTCCTGCACTCGTGCCGCGACGGCGTGTGCGGCACCTGCGAGACACCGGTCCTTAATGGTGTACCGGACCATCGGGATTCGATCCTCACCGATGCGGAACGGGAGGAAGGAGCCAGCATGATGATCTGCTGCTCCCGCTCGTGTTCGGACCGGCTGGTGCTGGATCTGTAATTCCGGCCAGGCACGTCGACGACCGCCTAACCGGCCCTTCCGACACTCGCGGCCCACTGTGACCCGACGTTTCTCCCAAAAATATCGCCTTCCCTTCTTAGAAAGAGAACACCATGAAGATTCGCCGTGTCGTCGTCACTAACAGCGACGGCAGCAGCCAGGTCGTCGAGGCCGGGGAGCCCCCGCGCACCTCCGTCTACGCCGCGACCCCTGGCTTCCAGCAGTCCCTGGTCTGGTGCACACCACCGGAGGTCACCCTGGACCCGCCGGCCGAGGACCCCACCCTCGCCGCCACCTCGATGATCCCTGGCCCCGCTGAAACCCATCTAGTGGTGCTGACGCTGCCGCCTGACTCGGTGTACGCGGACCCGTCGTTCGACGCCGCCGCTGCTGGCGCAGAGATGGCCCGGAACGCCCCCGGGCTCGCAGAGCTGTTCGAGCCCGACGTCCCGGGCATGCACACCACCCCGACAGTGGACTACAACGTCGTGTTAGACGGTGAAGTGTGGCTGGAGTTGACCGGCGGCACGGTGCACCTCACCCCAGGCACGGTCGTCGTCCAGCACGGCACCCGGCACGCGTGGCGTAATAAGGGCGACAGACCTGTCACGCTATTGGCCGTCATGATCGGCGCGCGCGGATCGTCGATCGCAGAAGGCGGTGAGTGACGATGGAACTCGGATGCTCGTTCGCCACAACCCTGTCGACACCGGACCACATCGCCATCGCCGAGGACCTCGGCTACACCGCCACCTGGTGCTTCTACTCCCCCGCCATCTACGCGGACCCGTGGATGATGCTTGCGCTGGCGGCGGAGCGGACCAGCCGGGTAAACCTTGGCGTGTGCGTCGTCGTCCCGCGCTTCCAACACGTCATGGACGTCGCCGTCCGCATCGCCACGCTGACCGCACTTGCCCCCGAGCGTACCTCGGTGGTCGTCGGCTCGGGATTCAGCAGCGTCGCCCTTGCAGGGATAAAGGGCACCCCATGGTCGTCGGTGGAGACCTTCGTGAACCAGCTGAAGGCACTGCTAGCCGGTCAAGAGATCGACACCGACGTTGGCCGACGGTCACTGCTTCACAAGGCCTCAACCGGAATAGAAATCCCCGCTAAGGTGCCCGTGTGGCTGGCCGCTCACGGACCTAAGGCCTTCGGGGTGGCTCAACGCGTAGCCGACGGCGTGATTTCCAACCCCACCCACGGCGAAGACAAGAAGCCCTTCGACGGCCACTATGCCATCAGCTACTACGGGACCGTTCTGGAGGACGGTGAGGAGGTCGGCGACGCCGCCGTCATCGAGCGAATCGGCCCCGCAGCCGCGCTCGCCCTCCATTTCGGAGCCTTCGGACCGCTGGCGGACACCCCGGAGGGACGTGGCTTCATGGCCGAGATCGAGCAGCTGCCCGAGGAGGACAGGCTTGTTGCCGTGCATGGCGGCCACCTGATGGCTATGACCGAGCTAGACCGGAAATACACGACCGGCAACGTTGTCCGCGCGGGCACCATGAGCGGAACACCCGCAGAGATCCATGAGACCCTGGATGCCGCCGAGGCCAGCGGAGCGACCCGGTTCTGCTACACCCCGGTCGGGTCCGACATCCCTCGGGAGCTTGAGGCCTTCGCGAAGGTCTTCCACAGCAGGTAGGTCACCGGCCCGCTTCTCGGTACATCAGCTGCCTGTCGCCAACCATCGCGACTGGCAGCATTCTCCGATTGAGCAGTACCGTTCCGGGCCGCGAGGTACCAGCGCACCCTCTGTGGTGCCGAAAATGTCCCTGCCCGGGTTCTGATCGCGAATCTCGCCACCACCTGCAAAGCAACGAACTTCGTGGACGCGAACTTCGGCATCGATACCGAGGCTGCGGTGGCACCGATAAACGTTGGTTCCGAGTACACAAACCGCGGCCGCTCCTGCAGATCGGATAGCGGTGTTTCACATCAAGACCGGCCCTATCCCATCCCAACGGCTGCACAAGCCATCTCGAACGCTGCTCAACCAGCACGCCGGTTGAGCGGTGTTCGTTTCGCGACCAGAATCCGACCGCAGCGATAAACAGCAAACGAATTTCACGACTGAAGCCATCGCCCTCACCTCTCGGCCTGACAACTCATGCGTTGCAGCCGCGGATCCTGCGCCGACGCCCGGCGGCCTCTGGTGAGGACCCGCCGGGCGTCGGTGTTTCTCGTTGCGTGGTGGTTTCTAGGCGCCGTGCCAACTGCTCAGATAGTCGTTTCGCTCGCATTGCAGTGCACTCTCGCCGATCTGTAGCGGCGCGAATGTGTCGATCATGATGGCGCGAATGTCGCGCATCCTCAGCACGCCCGGCTTCTGGGCCGCGACGGCCTTCTCGATCTCCCCGGGTCGCGGACCGTGCGTGAATCCGCCGGGGTGGAGAGTGATCGCACCTTCACCGATGCCGTGGCCCGCCCGCGGCCCGGTCGCCTCGGCCACCCAGAACATCAGCTCGTCACAGTCGACGTTGGTGTGGGCGTACGGCACCGGAACCGCATCCGGGTGGTACTCGGCGACGTGCGGTACGTACGCGCACACGACGAAGCCGGGCGCCTCGAAGACCTGATGGTTGGGCGGCGGGTGGTGCAGCCGGTTGGTGTAGGGCTGGAACTCGTCGATGTTGAACGCGTACGGGTAGAGATAGCCGTCCCAGCCGACGACGTCGAACGGGTGGTTGGCGTAGGTGTAGCGGCTGTTGCCGTCAGGGTGGCGCACGTACACCTCGACGCTTCCCGCTTCGACCGAGACCAGGGGTGCGGTCGGCACGCGGAGGTCACGCTCGTTGTAGGGGGACCGCTCGAGGAACTGGCCGACGTCGGACCGGTACCGG
Source organism: Rhodococcus sp. LB1 (assembly GCF_001583455.1). Lineage (NCBI taxonomy): Bacteria > Bacillati > Actinomycetota > Actinomycetes > Mycobacteriales > Nocardiaceae > Rhodococcus > Rhodococcus sp. LB1. The sequence goes on from NZ_LTCZ01000405.1 coordinate 73,758, forward strand.
CGCGGCGGGTCGATGCTGCCGCGCGACTCCGCGACGAAGATCCGCGCCGGCTCCGGGCCCGTGGGCGTGATCCGGTGGATCACGCCCCGTGGCATCACGAGTAGGTCACCCGGGCCGAGGTCCAGCGCCCCGAACACGCTCTCCATCCGGGCGGTGCCGGATTCGAGGCAGTACAGTTCGTCGCCGCCTACGTTGCGGTAGAGCGGGCTGGGACGGTCGGCGGCCACGTAGCTCATCCGCAGATCCGCGTTGGCCGCGAGCAGCTTTCGTGATGTTGTCGTGTCGCCACCCTGGTCGAGCTTGTGGGTGTTCATCTGCCGAGGCAGCAGCGGATGGTTGGGGCGGACCCCTTGGCCTTCCTCGTCCCAGCTCTCGACGGCCTTTACGTCCGTGGGAGCGTTAAGGTGGTAGAGCAGCGAAAAGTCTGAGGAGAAGCCGGCTTTACCGATCTCCTCCTCCTGGTACAGGCGCCCGTCAGGCGCCCTCATCTGAGTGTGGCGCTTCGCGGGCAGCGTGCCCGCGTGGCGGTAGCTGGGCATTGAAACCTCCGGTTGTGAACGTCAGGTCACTGTGGATTGGTCGCGGTCGTCGAGCCAGGCCGTAATGACCTCGCCAGCCTTGGCCCGCGGGTCGTAGAAGACGGGAGAGTGCCTGTGCAGCAGCAGGTAATGGTGGGCGTAGTCGAGGGGGACCCACGTCTTGTCGGTCGCGGGGATGCGGGTGAAGATCTCCTCGCCGATCTGCGGTGCACACTCAGCGACATCGCCCATAGGGAAGACGACCAGGGTCGGGATGTGCAAGTGCTCGGCGGCGTGGCTCCACTCCGCGTTCGCCGATTGCCCGCTCCAGGTCGACAGCCACGCCCGGGCCGAGAGCAGGCGGGCGAAACCGCCTGGACCGTAGCTGTCCCGCAGCGGGTGTGCGGACGAGAGCAGGCCCCCGACCGTGCGGTGGTTCGGGTTGATCGACAGATCCAGATGGCCGGGATTCGCCGAGGTGCCGAAGATGTTCATGAATGGGCTCATCAGTGCCCGGCGGGCCATCGGCACCCCCAAGGCGTCGAGCCGGGCGGCCTCCCGCGCGTCACGGTAGTCGGCCAGCATCGCGCGCGCGATGACGTCGATCCTTGCTACCCGGGCGCGCTGAGCCCGGCGGTATTCGTCGACCCATTCGGGGTCGTACTTGCTTTCCTCCGGGAAGGGCCGGTACCCGTTGGCCGGGTTGAACATGTCGAGCGCGGGATCAACCGCAGTCGGGTGTGCCTCGTCGACGATCGCCGGGTCGATCAGGTCCTGCAGGATCATGCCCTCGCCGGCGTGCGGTGCCACCCCGACGAACAGGTCCCCGGTCGGCATTTCCTCGTCGGCAAACCCGGTCGGATCGCCGTGCGGCGCCGTCTCGATCCGCTCATGCGCCTGCAGAGAAGCCTGCCACTGGTAGAACGACAGCAGCGAGGCGCCGCCACTGGCGCCGAGGAATACGATCGTCTCGAAACCGCGCTCCCGCAGCATTCGCATGCCGGCGGCGACGTCACGCAGCAGCTCCTCGTGGACCATGTCGGAGTCGTTGTTCAGCGCCCGCGTGGTTTGACACCACATCGCGTAGCCGGCCTCGAGCAGGGAAGGCGCGAGATACTGGCGCGACTGGTTCACCCGTGGGTGCATCGCTATGACGACGGTCTTCGGACGGGGCCCTGGCGGGAGGTGCAGCAGACCCCAGGAGAACGCGCCGTCGGAGGCGACGATCTCGACGAAATTCCGCTGCGAGCCGTGCGGCAACTGCTCGGGAGAATAGGAGTTGACCGTGCCGAAGACCGAGCGCTCGGAGTCGACGAAGAGCTGCGGCCGGTTTGATGCGTGGGGAGCGCCGTAGAGCTGCGGGTTCATGACCTCGTTCTCCGGTAGGAAGTGAAGGCCCGCTCTCCGTGTGGAGATGCAGACAACGCCGTTTCATCCTCTATACAAGACTTTTATACTCGTCCAGAAGACGCTATCCGTCCCTGGTTCCGGCGTCAATCCGCACAGTAGATCCACGCCGCCGGGGGCAAGGGGCAGCGAATGTCGGTCATATTCGCTCCCTTGACAGTGCCGACGAAGCAGGGAACCATTCCGATTAAGACCTGAGTACCATACAAATAGTCCTGCATGGGAGACACGCAGCTAGTGCGCCGAGCGGGCTCGGCTCGGAACCGACGTCGATGTCGCCCCGCCCGAATGGTGGACCTTAATCGAAGGAAGGCCAGTGATGGTGAAGCGAGAGTGGACCGCGCTGTACACAGGGGGCGTCCAGTCCGACACCGTGGCACCGGCCGCGACGGTTCTCGACCTGTTCGATGCGTCCGTCGAGGCCAGCCCTGGCGCGCCGTCGCTGCGATATTTCGGGAGGACGCTGGACCGAGACGAGGTGCGGCGGCTGAGCGTGCAGATCGCAGGGCTACTCGCGGACTCCGGTGTCGGCGACGGCGACCGGGTAGGTATTTCGCTGCAGAACGGCCCGGTGTTCGTGGCTGCGGTGCTCGCGACCTGGCGGCTCCGCGCCGTAGTGGTCCCACTCAACCCCATGTTGCGCGCGGACGAGCTCGACAAGATCGTCACTGACGCGGGGCCGCGGGCGGTCCTCGCTCATCCGGAGGGCTACGACGTGCTGACGGAGGTCCATCGCCGACGCAGAAGCTTCCGTAGTTTCTGGGTGCTTCAGACGGAGCTGGCTGGACACTTGCGGCCGCCATTCGCGGATGGTCCACCGGCACTTGGACCCACCCTGATGGACCTCCTGGCCGACCAGCCGTTCGAGCCCGCCCCGACCGGGCATCCGCAGCCCGATGACATTGCTTTGCTTACCTACACCTCGGGCACGACAGGGCCGGCTAAGGGGGCGATGAATACGCATGCCAATCTGGCTTACCACGCGCTGGCGCTGCGTGACTGGTTCGGACTCTATGAGCCGGACGACGCGGTGCTCAGCATCGCACCGATGTTCCATATCACCGGCCTCGGCGCGCATCTCGCGCTCGCCCTGGGCTCCGGCCTGCCGCTCGTGCTCACGAACCGGTTCGAGCCGTCCGCGGTGCTTGCGCTGATCGAAGAGCACCGCCCCACCTTCACCGTCGGCGCCATTACCGCCTACCTCGCCCTGCTGGATGCGGCACCAGACCCCAAAGTATTGGGCATTCTGCGCACGGTGTTCAGCGGCGGCGCGCCGGTACCAGCGACCATCATCGAGAGGTACGAGCAGGCGACCGGCCGCTACATCCACAACATCTACGGACTGACAGAGACCACGTCCGCCTGCATCGCGACCCCGCTGGGACGACGGGCACCGCTCGACCCCGGGTCTGGCGCGCTGTCGGTCGGAGTCCCGATGTCGGGCGTGGACGTCCGGATCGTCGACGAACATGGTGTACCAGTACCACGCGGTGAGCAGGGCGAGATCGTGATTGTGGGTCCTCAAGTCTGCGCCGGCTACCGCGGAAGGCCGGGCGAGACCGCCCAGGCCTTCCGAGCGGACGGGCTGCACACAGGTGACATCGGCGTCCAAGACGCGGACGGCTGGATCTACGTCGTGGACCGCAAGAAGGACCTCGTCATAGTCAGCGGATACAAGGTTTGGCCACGAGACGTCGAGGACGTCCTCTACGCCCATCCGAACATCCGCGAGGCGGCGGTCGTCGGACAGCCGGACTTCTACCGCGGGGAGGCTCTAATCGCCTTCGTCTCGCCCCGCCCGGGTGCCGCAATCGACGTCGATGAGCTGCGTGGCTGGTGTCGGGAGCGGTTGTCGGCTTACAAGGTGCCGACCGAGTTCCGGGTTGCCCACGAGCTGCCGAAGACCTCGACCGGAAAGATTCTGCGGCGCATGCTGCGCGACAGCATCGTGCACACGTAAGCCGCGCGGGCCCCGCCCGTGCGCCCGTGCCGGAGCAGCCTTGCCTGGCATCGCCATCACGAGACCGAGACATACCTGGAGGAACCCTTGTTCGCAGTTTACGCATCCAAGCCGAACCCCGCTGACCCACTGGCGGGCCTCGTCGTAGGCGAGCGGCCGGAACCGGAGGTGCCGGAGGGCTGGGTGTCCGTCCGCACCACCGCCGCGAGCTTGAACATGCACGATCTGTGGACCCTGCGCGGGGTCGGACTCAAGCCGAACCAGTACCCCATGATCCTGGGTGGGGACGCAACCGGGACGCTCGCCGATGGCGCCGAGGTCGTCGTGTACCCGGTGATCGGGGAGCCGGCCTGGAGCGGAGATGAGACGCTGGACCCGCGCCGCACGTTGCTGACCGAGAAGCACCAAGGCGCGTTCGCCGACGTCGTCATCGTCCCCGAGCGCAACGTAATCCCGAAGCCGGCTGGTATCTCGACGGCCGCCGCCTCGGTCTTCGGCACGGCTTGGCTCACGGCCTATCGCATGCTGTTCACCAAGTCCGGGCTGCACCCAGGGCAGATTATGCTCGTGCAAGGTGCCGCCGGGGGCGTCGCCACCGCCCTAATCCAGTTGGGGGTCGCCGCGGGAATGACGGTGTGGGTCACCGGCCGGACACCCGAGAAGCGCGCGTTTGCCGAGCGGCTTGGCGCACACGCGGCATTCGAAAGCGGCGGCCGGCTGCCCGGCAAGGTCGACGCAGTGTTCGAATCGGTCGGGGCGGCCACGTGGTCCCACTCGATGCGGGCTGTCCGGCCCGGTGGCGCGGTCATCTGCTGCGGAGCGACTTCGGGCGCCGCCCCGTCGGCGGACCTGCAGCGGCTGTTCTTCTTCCAGGTCCGCGTCGAGGGCTCGATGATGGGCACCCGTCAGGAACTCGTGGACCTACTCGCATTCGTTACCATTGCCGGGATCAGCCCTGAGATCGGCCTGGAGCTGCCAATGGAGAAGGCAGCCGACGGGTTCCAGGCGATGCTTGACGGCGATACCGCCGGCAAGATCGTCTTCACGCGCTAACGAGCCGTAGCGCGATCGGCTCTCCACTCGGGACGTGCCCGGCGACGGACATTCGCCACCCCGCCTGGGCCAGGTATCCATGCTCGACCGGACCGAAACCGACGACCTGATGCTCAGCTGCAGAATGTCGACGGCGAACAGGGCATCAAACCTGGCCCGGCTCGTGTCCGTACTGCTCGGCCCGGATACCGTACCCGGAAACCACTGGCGTATCGCCTGGCTCTGTCAACTCGATCTGGTTCTGGCCCACTTTCCGTGATGGTCCATCGTGGCGGCGTGTCGTTCCGGTGAGACGTGGAATGCGTGGGAGATGATCTTGCTGGTGTTCCGGAAGCTGTTGTGACCTGCGTGTTTTGCTTCCCCACCTGGTGGGTGTGGCGATCGATTCGATCGACGTCGCTGGGGGCGGGGTGAGCATTCGCGCTTCCGCACTGTCGGTGTCGGCGTCCTGCCCGGCCTGCGGTGATACCTCCGAGCGGGTGCACAGCCGATACGAACGCACGGTGGCCGACACCGCGATCGGGAATCGACCGAGTCGCCTCGTCCTGCGGGTGCGCCGATTCCTGTGCAGTTCGACCGCGTGCGACCGGCGCACCTTCGCCGAGCAGATCGACGGTGTGACCACGCGATATGCGCGACGCACCCCACTGCTGCGGGGAACTCTCGAAAGGATCGGGCTGGCGCTGGCCGGCCGCGCCGGAGCCCGACTGGCGACAGCACTGGGCGTGCACGTCGGACGCAGCACCCTGCTACGACTTGTTCGTGCGCTTCCGGACCCACCGGCGGCAACGGTGGAGGTCCTCGGTGTCGACGACTTCGCCCTGCGCCGACGACACCGGTACGGGACCGTCCTGATCGACATGGCCACCCACCGGCCCGTCGACGTCCTCGCCGACCGGAAGGCCGATACCTTCGCCGACTGGCTGACGGCACACCCGGGCACGACCGTGGTGTGCCGCGATCGCGCCGGCGCGTACGCCGAAGGGCGCGCACCGGAGCCCCCGACGCGATCGAGGTCGCCGACCGCTGGCACCTGTGGCACAACCTGGTGTCCTGTGACAGTAGACCTTCCTTTTTGCCAATGAATCTTGCTTATCCCGGCTGTCTCGCCACTGTAGTTTGCTCGGTTCGAGTTCACCCCACCCTGGCCGGCAGGCCAGTTCGCAGGGCCGATGCGAATC
>NZ_LTCZ01000405.1:79962-92862 GCF_001583455.1 Rhodococcus sp. LB1
CAATCCCGTGTCACCGGACACCTGGCCGAAGCCGTGGAGAAAACCGTTGCCGCCCATCACGGTTGCCTCCGTGCCACTGCCACGGTCGATCCCGAACCCATCGTCGAACTGACCGCCGCGGAGGACCTCCGGCGGGCCGCCGAACAGGCGCACACCGCACGCCGGGAGGAATCCGCCCTCGTCGCCCGCACCAAGAGCCGCTACGAGGCGGTCGCAGCGCTCAAAGCCCAGGGCAAGGGAATCAAACCGATCCAGCGTGAGCTCGGACTCGCCAAGGAAACCGTGCGACGGTACTACCGCGCCGATAGCGTCGACGAACTGCTGGCCACACCGCGGGCGGGCCGGCGCACCGTGTTGGACGAGTTCACCGAGCACCTGCACGCGCGATGGAACGACGGATGCACGACGGCACTCACCCTCTACGACGAGATTCGGGCCTTGGGCTATTGCGGCAGCTACGCCACCGTCCGCGACTACCTTCGTCCATTCCGTCAGATCGGTGCCGCGCCACCGGCCACACCGAAGATCCCGAAAGTTCGGAACATCTCCTCGTGGATGCTGCACCATCCCCACAACCTCACCGACGACGAGCAACTCGGACTCAAACAAGTCCTCGCCAGTTGCTCCCACCTCGAGACCACCGAAGCGCACGTCACCGCGTTTGCCGAGATGCTGACCGGCCGCCACGGCGACCGTCTGGCCTCCTGGATGGCAGCCGTCGCGTCGGACGATCTGCCACACCTGCAACGATTCGTTCCGCGGAATCGAACGCGACCACGCCGCCGTCCTCCACGGGCTGACCCTGCCCCACAACTCCGGCGCTGTCGAGGGCAACGTAAATAGAATCAAAATGCTCAAGCGGCAGATGTACGGACGCGCCGGATTCGACCTCCTCCGCAAACGAATACTACTCAGCCACTGACACACTCAGGAACCATCACGGAAAGTGGGCCAGAACCACTTCAGACTGCCAGAGCCAATCGCCCTACACGCGATCAAAGCCGGCGAGGACAACTCGTCTCCACGAGCATTGAGACGGTAACTTGTCGAGAAGGGCGGCCGGGACTACTGGCCGGACACTCACAACCCCGCTCCGCCGAGTCTGGCGCCGACACCCGGACCGACCCTCGGCTCGACGTCAATTTCCCCCACGCCCACCTGCCATGGGAACCACCGCAGAGAACTTCGGCAGGGCCAAGGGGCAGCCCGCGAGGACATGCGCTTCGGCGTCCCCTCGCAGAACGGCGGCCAGGGATATCTAGGGAACGCCCGCTTCTCGAACGAGATCTCGCCCGTCACGCTGCCCGACAACACGCTCGTCGACACCGAAGACATACCCGCCAGCGTTACATCCGTCGTCGAGCCGGTCTTCCAGCCCAGCGGCCTCGTCACGCCGACTGTGCGTCTCGCTCGACGCAACGCATCTGCTGACCGCTCGGGGTCCCGACGAGCTCAGTGCACAGAACCCGTGCTTGAGATTCTGCAGCGAGGACTGGCTCTAAAAGCAGCAAATCCGGATCCTTCGCGTCGCGGCCCTGGGCTTGGAGGTCATCGCTTGCAGCGAGCCCAATCCTCGGGACGCCACAGGTATTCCCGAAGGCGACTCCATGGGGGCTAGGGAGCCGGATTCGAGCCCGAGCGCCATTTCGTCAACACAACCGGACTAGCTGCGGGCCAATGCCTTTCAAGCCTGATCCAGCCCCCCACTGGCCGCGGCGGAACCACATAGCTGATCAACGATCTGCTGACCATCGGTGGGATCGCCGGCGCCTCGCCAACCCACGTGTCCGTCCGGACGGACGATGACGACGGACGCTCCGACCAGCGGTTTGCTCTCCGGCGCCAAGTTGACGACGTCGATCGGAACACCTCGACGGCGGAATGCTGCAAGCAAGCCGTCGGTCCGACACCTTTGAATCCGCAGGAGCGTGAAGCCTTGCCCAAGGCAGTCATGGATGGAGACCCGCGGTTTGACCCAGAAGTGGGGCAGTCGCCGACCCGGCCTCGCAATTGGCTGATAAATATGAGGATCGGGGTCGACACGAGGTGAGCCGTCGTCGACCACAATGGGGGATCCCGCATAGTCGTCGCCCAGATAGAGACCGTTACCGTCGAAGTGCTTCATATGGCGAGGAATTCCGCGCTGAATTGTAGCGCGAGCCTCAACCTTATCGGCGTCGCCCGCATACAGTTCGCGCGCAGCGAGCATCGTCTGTTTCATCAACTCACGATTCTCGGTGGACTCTCTCGCATTCCGAATCGCAACCGGCCTTCGCTCCACTGTGTAGCTGGCCATCAGGCCGGCTCCACCCCAACCGTCCAGCACAGCCTGCAGTTTCCAAGCCAAGTTGACGACATCACCAACTCCGGTATTCAGCCCGAGCCCACCAGTCGGCGACATAAGATGGGCGGCGTCGCCCGCGAGCAGGACACGCCCGAGGCCATAGGTATCTGCAGTCAGTTCTCGCGGGATCCAGTGCCAGTGACTCAAGATCTCAATCTCGATGTCCGCGCCTACCGCGTTGAGGACAGCAGCAGCTGGGTCGAAATCGGCGTATGTCTCATGCGGCATGAGGTGCCGCGAATGGACCCAGGTCTCGCTGCCGTCGATCGCCACGAACGAGCCAGTCGCGCCCTCGGCAAAGGTCCAGAAGAGGAAGGCCGGTGTTTTGCCGGCTGCCCGGAGCAAATCTGGTGCGCGAAAAAATATGCTCACCGACTCGCCAACCTTGCCAACACCACTGAGAGCGACACCCAAAGACTTTCGAACCAGGCTCCGGCCGCCGTCGCAACCCACCACGAACCGGGCAGTCAGGTCCTGCCGAGTTCCATCAGCTCGCTGCACGGTGACAGCGACATGGCCGTCGCGTTCCTCTACCGCAACCACCGAGGTCGCGGCATAAGCGCTAACCGACGAGTGGGAGGTAGCAAAGGCATGCAAAAGGGGTTCGAGAGCGTTCTGCCCGATGATCGTCTTAGCGTACGGGGACCAGCCGAGAGCCGGATAGCGTCGTTCCAGCTCAAGAGTTACATCTCCCATATCTCCGATTGTCGGGAAACGAAAGCGGCCGAATTCCTCGCCAACCAGTCGATCGGTGAATGCCACGTCAAGTGGATACTCAGGTGGCAACGCGTGGGCCATCACCGTCTGATCGATCCCCCAGGACCGGAAATGCTCCATGGTACGAGGCGAGATCACAGTCGACCGTGGGTGGACGTGGAGGCCGTTCTTCGCCTCTACTAGGCAGACCTCGACACTTCTTCGTCCCAGCTCTCCGGCGAGCGAAAGGCCCACTGGACCGCCCCCAACTATAAGGACATCGAAATCGGTCTCAGCCGCCGTCTCTGGCGAAGCCTCATTCATGACCGGACCTCCTATATATCGGCTAGGACTTTCAAGATCTGCACCAGAGTCCGGCCACACCATCGTCTGCCAAGCAGGACTTAGTATCCGCCCTACAGGATTTGGCGTCAACCTTGGCGGCACTCCCCACACACCGGGTCCTCATGTCCCCACTCGTCGACGCGCGCAGCATCGATGGCTGAGCCCACATCTCGCGAATTGAACCTCGTCGCCATGGGAGTACCACGAAGCCGCATCGACCGACCCTCTACCGCGGCTAACTCGCACCGCGTGGACGCAGCGAAAGGCCCACTTTGGGACGGATCAGCCCGTCCTGTGGATACAGAACACCCGCGCGAAGGACCATTTCGGCAAGGTCGACGACAGCGGATTCCACGCAACCGCCCGAGATGCTGCCCACTACGTCACCGGTCACCGACACCGCCATCGCCGCGCCCGGGCCTCGGGGCGCACTCGAAAATGTACGGACCACCGTCGCGAGGGCGAAGGGCACGTCGTCGTCGTGCCAACGGACCAATTGTTCGACAATCTCGCGCACGCCGGAACTCCTGTCACCTGATCAATTCAGACTCGACGCGCGTTCAACCGGCCTCGACCTGTGTCGTCGCATCATCGCACTTTTGGCCTGGATGCAAGTCGATGTGTCTTCTATACAGAAGATGGTTCTGGAGCAGCTCGGTCAAGCACTGCCGGGACGCGGCCTCGAGTCGCGGCACTGCTGCTATCGTCCTACATAGAGGACAATCGGGCTCAACGCGGCCAGGTCGAGTCTCCAAGGAGGACAAGTGGCCAATGAGGTCTCGCAGTGAGTGTCAGGCCTCGGCGCAGGCGCCTGGACGGAACGGTCGCGGATCGCCGAGAAGCTGGCCACCGTCGACCGACATGATCTCGCCGGTGATCCACCGTGCCGCATCCGAGGCCAGGAACGCGACCGCCGACGCGACGTCGTCGGGCTCACCGAGCCGGGTGAGCGCGATCATATTTGTACGCTCCTGCTCATGGTCCTTCCACAGCGCCTCAGCGAGCTTGGTACGCACGACTCCGGGTGCGACGGCATTGACACGTACTCGTGGCGACAGTTCGAGCGCCAACTGTTTGGTGAGATGGATCAGCGCGGCCTTGGTCGCGTTGTAGATCCCGATGTTCTCCTCGAAGCCGATGCCACCCAGTGACGCTGTATTGACCACTGCGCCACCGTTTTCCAGCATCCACGCCTTGGCCGCCAAAGACGTCCATAGCACGGGCGCCCACAGGTTGACGTCGAAGGTCTTGGCGAACCGCGCATGATCCTGGTCGATCACCTGACCGAATGCAGGGTTCGTTCCTGCATTGTTCACGAGTACGTCGATGCTGCCAAAGCAGTCCAGAGTCAGCTCGATGCACAGTCGGGCGGCTTCTTCGTCGACCGCATGTGCACCGACACCCACTGCGGCAGAACCCAATCGGTTTGCCGCCGCGTCCGCGGACTCCTGAGATCGTGAGGTCACCACGACGTTGCCACCACCGGAGACGATCGCCTCGGCGACTGCGAATCCGATGCCACGCGAGGCGCCGGTGACGATCGCAGTGCGACCTGTGAAATCGAATACGGTCATTTGGTCGCCTTGTACTTGCCGAGTTCGCGTCGAGCGATCGTCCGATTGTGCACCTCGTCAGGGCCGTCGGCGAGACGCAGTGTGCGCACGTGCGCCCAGGCCCGAGCGAGAAAGAAATCGTCGGTGACGCCGCCCGCGCCGTGCACCTGGACAGCGCGGTCGATGATTTTCAAGGCGATGGTCGGTGCCGCGACCTTGATCGCTGCGATTTCGGTCGCGGCCTCCTTATTGCCGACCGTGTCCATGAGGTACGCCGCCTTGAGGGTGAGCAGGCGGATCATCTCGATATCGATGCGCGCTTGGGCAATCCAGTCCTGGATGTTCGCGTTGTCGGCGATCCGCGTGCCGAACGCGGTCCGCGACAGGGCGCGCGTGCACAGCAGTTCCAGAGCGCGCTCGGTGAGGCCGATGGTGCGCATGCAGTGGTGAATGCGTCCGGGGCCGAGACGGGCTTGGGCGATCGCGAACCCCTCCCCCACACCCTTAAGGACGTCCTTAGCGGGGACGCGCACGTCCGTGAACTGGATCTCGGCGTGCCCTTCACGATCTTCGTAGCCGTACACCGAGAGGCCGCGAAGGATCGATAGGCCGGGGGCATCGATCGGGACGACCATCATCGACTGCTGACGGTGCCGCTCGGCATCCGGATCGGTCTTACCCATCACAATGAGCACCTTGCAGTTCTTGTGCAACGCGTTGGTGGCGAACCACTTTCGTCCATTGAGGACGAACTCTTCACCGTCGGGCATCATCGACAACTCGATGTTCGTGGCGTCGGAACTGGCGACGCGCGGCTCGGTCATCGCAAACGCGGACGCCATCGTCCCGCCGAGCAACGGCTTCAGGTACATCTCCTGGTGCTCGTCACTCCCGAAAAGGGTTAGCACCTCGATGTTGCCGGTGTCAGGCGCGTTGCAGTTGAACACCTCCGGAGCGAACTCACAGCGGCCCATGATCTCCGCGAGCGGCGCGTACTCCAGGTTGGTCAGCCCAGGGCCCCATTCGGGATGCGGGTGAAAGAGGTTCCACAGGCCGGCAGCGCGTGCCTTGTCCTTCAGCGCCTCGAGAATCGGCGGCTGGTAGTGCGGATCGCCGGAATCACGTATCTGCTGCTCGTATACCGATTCGGCCGGATACACGTAGGCATCCATGAAGTCGAGCAGGTCGCGCCGATACTTCGTGGCGCGTTCGGAGGTGTCGAAGAAGGCCATGAGTTGTCGCCTTGTCGTCGTCGGGTAGTGGTCTGGATTTGCTCGCGTGAGGCTTCGCCCATGACTTCACGCTGGTAGCGGCGCATGCCGCGCACCCAGCGTTCGTAGTCATTTGCCTTGTTGCGGAACTTGAGCGTGTTGGGGTGCGGCGCGATCACGACCTGCTCCGCGTCGATCGCAGCAATGGTGTGCGCGGCGACATCGGCCGGCTCCATGATGTCGTCGGCCGACGTCACTGCCCGCGTCGCGGCGGCGACAAGTGGATCTTCGAAGTCCATCCATGACGTGACCATCTTTATGTTCACGCCCGTCGGACATAGGCAACTGATACCGATGCCGCGGTCGCTGTAGGTGACGCTGCGCCATTCCGCGAAGCCGACAGCCGCGCTTGGTGGCCGAGTAAGTCGTCGAGCCGATCTGAGTGAGCAGGCCCGCCGCCGAGGCGGTGCTGACGGAGTAGCCCTCTCCCCGCTCGAGCCTTTGTGGATCGAGTTGCTGCGCGGCGCGAGTGTGCGCTCGCAGGTTCACATCGAGCGACCAATCCCAATCCGCGTCCGACACGTCAAGGCCCACGGAGCCCCCCGAGTCCCGCGTTGGCGAAGAGGTCGACTGGCCCGAAGTTGTTTTCCGCCAATGCGATCAGTCGTTGGATCTCGTCGGTGTCCGACACGTCAGCACCGGCGCCGACCGCGGTTCCCGGGTACTCCGCGACCATAGCGGCCGTCACCGCGTCCGCCGCCGATCCGTCCAGGTCGGCGACGACGACGCGTGCACCTTTCGCGACCAGACGTTGGGCAAGCGCAGCGCCGATACCTGCTCTACCGCCGGTGACGATGCCGACCTTTTCCGCAACCTTCATCGCGCACTCCGCTCGACCGCAAACGTCACGGACGCGATGTTTGTCAGAATCATAATCGAAGATGATGTCACATTCTGTTATTAAGTTCCAGCTAGGATGGCGGTTCATGGCAACGACAACGCAGACCTCCGACGATCCGGCGCGCGATGCGCTACGTCGTGCTGCGCGGACCCTGTTCGAGCGTCACGGGTATGCCGACACCCACATCGATGCCATCGCTCGCGAGGCCGGTGTGTCGATCTCAACGTTCTATTCACGGTGCGGATCGAAGGATCAGATGTGGCGTTATGCGATGGGCACCGAGCCGCCCGATTCGGCAAGTTCGGACCAGCCGGTGACCGGACGGGCACGCCGCACTCGCAGAGCGTTGATCGACGCCGCAGCGGCCATCATCGAGCGCGATGGATTCCACGCGACGCGCATCAGCGACATCGCCGAGCGTGCAGGCGTCGCGATCGGCTCTTTCTACAGCTACTTCCCATCCAAGCAGGCCGTGTTCACTGCCGTCATCGAAGATTCGCTGGACAGGGTCGACCGGCAGCCACCTCGCAGCGATACAACTGCAACCGCGGATTTGACACCCGAGCAGCGACGTGCGCATGCGATCAAGCAGGTCGAAGGCGCGGTCGAACGCTATCTCGACCGATTCGCCGACCAGAGCGCGACGCTGTTCGCGCGACTCGACGAAGCACTCGGCAGCCACCCGGAACTGGTCGAATTGCGTCGCGCCGCACACGCTCGATCTGCCGACGTCATTGCAGCAAGCCTGTGCCGCTGGCAGAGTGCCGGGTTGGTCGACGCCGATCTCGACCCTGACCACACAGCTGACGCTCTTGCCGCTATGGTCGGCCACTCCACGAGAGTGTGGATGGTTCTGGGTCGACCCCACGACCGCACGAAAGCGCTGGAAACATTGACCCGTTTGTGGATTCGCGGAATCGGCTTAGACAGGTAACACGCACACCAGGTCCGCGAATCGGAACCCGGTCCGGGAGATTGATGAAGGAACTTCTTCGACCGATGGTGCACATCGGTCGCCATCGCGCTGAGGGCATCGTCAACTTGGCTGTGCGGGTGACCCCTGGGAGGATGGGCGACCGTGACCAGCGCAGATTCGTCGTACAAGGGCTTCCGCTACCCTAAGAAGATCATCAGCCACGCCGTGTGGCTGTATCACCGCTTCGCGTTTGAGCCTGCGTGACGTGCAGGAACTGATGTTCGAACGCGGCGTCGTGGTCTCGCACGAGACGATCCGGCAGTGGTGCGCGAAGTTCGGCCAATCCTACGCCAATGAGCTGCGGCGCCGCAGGCCCCGCCCTGGCGCAAGTGGCACTTCGATGAAGTGTTCATCCCGATCAACGGCGAGCGGATGTACTTGTGGCGCGCGGTCGACCAGGACGGTGTGGTGCTCGACATCCTCGTCCAGTCGCGTCGAAACGCCAAGGCTGCCAAGCAGTTCTTCCGTAAGCTGCTCAAGGGTCTTCGGTACGTCCTGAGTTGGCTCATTTCGTTAGTGCGTGAACTCAGGGCTCCACAATCCGGTCGAGCAGGGCCTGCGTGTTGGCCTCGACGTCGGGTGGGAACGTGTGGCGAGTCCCATTGATCGCGATGGTCGCCGACCGTAGTGGCTTCAGCAGTTTCACGACCTTCCCGATCGCGAATCCGCTACGTTCCTGCACCACCCGCGAGACCGCCAACGCCGTGAACACCACGGTCAGGTGCGCCTCGATCGCATCACGGGTCCGGTGGAAGATCGGCCGCGCCCGCAGATCCGTCTTCGACATCCGAAACGACTGCTCCACATGCCACAACACGTGATACTTCCCGATGACCTCACCCGGATCCATCACCGACACAGGAAGCTTCGTCACATAGCCCTTCAAGCCCACGAGCATCCGCGCCCGCTTCAGCGAGGCCGTATCCAGCCGTCGGCCCTTCGCGGTCGCCTTGACGAACCGTGTCGACTTCGGGACGGTGTCACCGTCGACCACAGCACGAGCCCGCGTCTCCTGCGCGTTCAGGGTCTTCTCGTCACGAGCCGCCCGACTGCGCGAGTACTGCCACACCGCCCGCCACGCATTCGGATGCTCCGCCTGATTCCAGACGGGTTCGGCGCGTTTACGGGTGTTGTTCACCACCGAGCGACCATGCCGCGGCGTGATCGTGTCGATGATCTGCCCACCTTTGAAAACTGTACCGTTCCAATGGAAATGCGAACAGAGATCACCGGGCGCCTTCGTCACCCGTGACCCGACGATGAACTTCAGGCCCGCCCGATCCAACGCCGCCAGATTCGACGCCGACAGCATCCCGGCGTCGGCGGCCACGACCATCTCGACGCCCTCGAGGTCGTGGCGGGCCTGGAACTGGCGCACGATCGGCACAATCGTGTGGGTTTCAGCGGCGTAGCCTTCGTAGCATCCGATTTCGAGGGGGAAGCCGGTGCGGTCGACGAGCAACCCCACCACGATCTGCGGGTCGACCCGACGTTCCTTCGAGTACCCGACTTTGCGCAGGTCATCCTCTTTTTCGGCTTCGAAGTACAAGGTTTATGCCGACGTTACGGTTATGCCGATGTCCGGGAACGTGGCGCAGGTCAGCGGGTAGTTTTCCGCGGCTGTCGTCGGCATATTCATAACGCTGCGAGCCAGGTGAGAATGTCGGCTTCGGGCTGATAGGTCCCGGGTGGAATGTTCGCGGGCCGGGTGCGGTCGAGTGCTGATTGCTTGATGGTCATGTCCGCGTGAATGTAGACGTCGGTGGACTGAGTTCGTTGGTGTCCGAGCCACAGCGCGATGACAGAGATGTCGACGCCCGCGGCGAGCAGATTCATCGCGGCGGTGTGTCGCAGGGTGTGCATGGTGAGGTGCTTGTCGGCCAGACTCGCGCACGTCGCTGCAGCGGTGGCGGCGTGGAAAGCGAGGCGGTGCTCCAGGGCGTCTCGCGAGAGCCGCTGTCCCCGCGGTCCGCAGAACAGGGCGCTGCCGGGCCGAGATCGGCGTTCGGTCAGGTAGGTGGTCATGACCGCGGTTGTGGTCGAGGTCAGCGGGGTTGCCCTTGTGCGGCGGCCTTTCCCGGTGCAGGAGACGCTCGCAGCGACACCGAGGTGGAGGTCGGTGTAGGTCAGCGAGCACAGTTCGCTGATTCGCAGACCGGTCTGGATTGCCAAAACGAGCAGCGCATGGTCGCGGCGACCGGTCCATCTGGTGCGATCGGGCGCGGCGATCAAGGCATCGGTTTCCTCGGCGGTGAGGAACTCGAGTATCGGTGTGAGGTGCCGTTTGGGCGGGATCGCGAGCACGCGGGAAATCGTTGCGGCATGGTCGAGTTGGTGTGGAAGTGCGTGGGAGAGTATGGCCCGGATCGCGCTGAGCCGCGCGTTTCGGGTGGCGACACTGTTGCCGCGTTCTTGTTCGAGGTGGTCGAGGAATGCGGTGACGTTCACAGCATCGATCTGGTCGAAATCGAGGTCTTCAACCCTGGTGGCGGTCCTGTCGGTGAGGAACGTCAGGAGCATCCGCCAGGTGTCCCGATATGCGGCGATGGTGTGTTCGGACAAGTCTCGTTGGGTTCGGGCGAAGGTGGAGAAGTAGGTTTGAAGTTCTCCGGTGAGCGTGGTCATGTCGATGGCCCTTCGGGTTCGAGGCGTCCTGCTGCAGCGGCGAGCAGTTGGGGGACCGCACTGAGATACCAGTAGGTGTGTTCCGGGCCGGTGTGCCCGAGCCAGGTGGACAGCAGTGTCAGGGTGCGGGTGGGATCGGCGCCACGGGTGTAGGCAGCGATCATGTGCCGGGTCGCGAAAGTATGCCGCAGGTCCTGCAGCCGGGGCCTACGGTGTCCGACGGGTGTCAGTTCGAGGGTGTCGACGAGCGAGGCGAAGTGCTGTTCGATCGTTTCGACGACGAAGCCGCCGCCGCGGTTGTTCACGAAGATCGGTCCGCTCGGTGACGGGCCGGTCGCTAGCCGTGCAGGCGAATTCACGTACTCGACCAGCGTGCCGGTGGTGGTCGGATCCAGCGGCACGAGCCGGTCGAGCGGAGTTTTCGTGCCGTGAACGGTCAGCAGATGCTCGGCGACGTCGATGTTGGGGATGGTCAGCCGAAGCGCCTCACCGATTCGTAGTCCGGTTGCGACGAGCAGCCCGATGATCGTGCGCATCGTCGCTGCCACTCTCGGGTTCGGGAAGAAGGCCGGGCACGCGCCGAGCAGCCTATCCAGGTCCTCTTGGGAGTAGATGAACGGGTTCCGTCTGGTCGTTCCGGTGGGCAGCAATGCTGCGGGAATGACCGGGATATCCGCGTCGGACGCGTTCAGCCAGGCAGCGAACGGGCGCACGGCGGTCAGTCGCTGCGACCACCACACCGGTGCTGCGTCGGGGCGGTCACGGGCCCATGCCACCGCGTCATCGATGGTGAACGTATCGGACTTGCCACGGGTTTCGAGCCAACCGCAGAACTGACGCAGCAGGTATTCGGTCGTCTTCAGTGCAAATCCCAGCCCTCGACGCTGGGTCAGGTAGACGTCGAGATCGTCGCGCAGGCTCATCGTGGCACCTGCCCGAACGGCACCGTCAGGGTCCGCAACGATGTCAGGTCGGTCCTGGCGTATGTCTGGGTGCTTGCCGCGCTGCGGTGCCCGAGAAGTTCCTGGGCCTCGATCAGGTTCCCGCCGCCGGCGATGACGTTCATCGCTGCGGTGTGCCGCAGTCGGTGTGCGTGGACGGCACCCATACCGGCTGCCTCGCCGCGATGCTTGACGATGTCGGAGATCCCCGCGCTGGACAACGCGCGGATCGGGGGACGGACCCGCACGAACAGCGCCCGGTCGCACGCGTTCGTTGGCCGCACTGCGAGCCAGGTGACCAGCGCCCGGCCCACGTCGACAGGTAGCGGCAGGGTCAACCGCCGTGGCCCTTTGCCCACCACGCTCAGCCTCCCTGCGGACCAGTCGATGTCGTCCAGGCACAGGTGTGCGGTCTCCCCGGCTCGCAGTCCGAGCCGCCACAACAGTGTGATCACGGCTCGATCACGGACACCGGCAACCGATTTCGGGTGACACGCGGCGAGCAGGGCCTCGACCTGGGTCGGCGACAACGCGCGAGGCAGCGTCACTCGTGTGGCACGGGTCCGCAGGATCCCGCCCGTCAGATCGTGTGTCACCCGGCCGGTTGCCAGTGCCCACCGCATCAGCGATCGTGTCGCGTCGACGATCAGCGTGCACGAAGCCGACGAGAGTCCGGCCGAGCGGGCCACGATGGACGTGTTGAGTGTCGCGACGTCGCAGGTGCTCCAGTCGATACGGTCATCGGTCGGGCACAGCGAGTCGACCAGTTCGGCCATCCAGATTCGTCGATGCCGGATACAGCCGGCACCGATTCCACCGACCTCACGCTGCCATCGTGCCCACTGATCGAGCTCACGATCCGCGGCTGTGCTGATCGGTGGTGCGGGCTTGTTGACCGGTCGACGAACTTGTCTGCGCGCCAGTTCGATACCGGGTAGATATCCGGTCTCGGTCAGGAACCGGCGTAGCGGCGGCATCCGTGTGGCGACGAGTGTATGGCCTGGCACTGTCCGGCCGTATGTGGCTTCGAACGATTCGAGGACAGCGACCGTCAGGGCTTGTAACGCGATGTCGTGATCGTCCATCCACGCGCTCAGTCCGCGCGTCACTCCCAGGATCTGCGGAACCATCGACCTGGCGTATCGTTCTGTTGCGAGCCACGCCGACAGCTGCTCCATCACCGCCCCAGCCAGCGGTCCACGAGCCGTCGCGGGCATCACCGTTTTCATGAGAACCACCTCCGAATAGACGACTACTCGAAGGCTTGCACCTGCTCGTTATGCCGACAACAGCCGCGGAAAACTACCC